>CALVKV010000164.1 GCA_944333305.1 uncultured Bacilli bacterium | reverse complement strand
ATAATGGGGAAATTCCCCATGCAACTTTGAGGAAGTCAATCTGCATTTTTGAGGAAAAAGTGCTTGCAAAAAACATTTCAGGAAAACCAATAGAGTTTTTCCTGAGGATGGAAACGTATATCCCGATTGGAGATGATTTTGACAATTATTATAGCGGAGGTGGACTTGGAGGATGGCCAGAAGACATAGAGGCATTTGCAAAGAAGATAAAAAGCTCAGTAAATAATAAAGAAGAATTTCTGAAATTATTTCATTATCCGACGGTAATACACATAAACGGTGAATCAATTGCTGTACAAAACGAAGAAGAAATGGGGATTCAATATGACAAATTAATTGCAGAAGATAGTTTTCGTGAAAAGATTGAACATATGTTTACTAAGTACCTGTTTAAAAATTATATGGGTGTTTGTGTGGAATATGGGATTATTTGGTTTGATGGTAATGAAATTCAAACAATAAATTTTCGAAATAGTACAGATTAGTTTACAAAAAGAAAAAAGTCTCCTTATTACATAGATGTAAGCGCTTATAAATTAAGTGAAAAGGAGATAAAAAGATGAAAACAAGTAGTAAAGGTAAGGCGTTAATTAAAAGATTTGAGAAGTATATTGAACAGGTCTATGACGATGGTTATGGTAATCTTACTGTGGGTTATGGACATAAAGTAGTATCTTCAGACAATCTAAAAGAGGGAGATGTTATCGATAAAAGCCGTGCAGAGGAATTGTTTAATACAGATGTTGCGACGGCGGAAAAGTATGTTAATACGCTGCCGAGGATTTCACAGCTTAAACAGTGTGAATTTGATGCAATTGTTTCTTTAGTGTTTAACGTTGGCTCTGGCCCTGTAACGGATAAAAATAATGACTTATATAAGGCACTTAATAAAAATACGTTTGTTGAGGCCGAAGTTGTAATAGGTTTTACTTATACAATGGGAAGAAATAAGGGGTTAGTGAAACGACGCAATGCAGAGCTGAATATGTTTTTTAATAATTACGAGGAAACGGTAAAGATTTACATCACTATGAGTGAGAGTGACAAAATAACAACGCAGATTAGCGTGACTGCACAGTTAACGATCCAGGGTTCCAATGTATCGGTGAGAGATTTTTGTGATGCTGCTGATGGTGACATTTTAGGAAAGTTAAATACAGGTGATAAGGCTACCGCTATTAACCGTATTATTATTAACGGTGAACCATGGTTTTACCTTCAGGGAAAAGGCTGGATTCATGGAGACTATGTAGAGGGATGGGTAAAAGACTACAATGATAACAATAGGTGGTGGTATGTTAAAAAGAATTACCAGTATCCTGTAAGTACATGGGAAACCATTAATGGGGCTGATTATTGTTTCGGTAAAGATGGTTACTTATTTGTGTACTGTTATATTAAAGCTGCGGGAAAGGATCTTTATTACTGGGTAGATGATGATGGAGTATGGATCGAAGCTGAGAATACGCCTAATCCTGATCGCAGCAAATACAGAGTAGTAGAGAATTTTATGACGGAGAATGCTTATCGAGGATAAAAACAAAAAAGTGTGTTCGGAAATTCTTCTGTAAATGAGAGTCTTTAGTTGAAAGATAAAGGTGGAATGCTGAAAATAGGGCATTCCACCTTTGTTAATATCATTGCTGACCAAATTTAATCGCCACCAAATAGTTTTAATATTTGAAAGATTGGATTTAAAATTATTTGTTTTTATCATGGCATAGGAATCAACGAGAATTAAAATACAATGATTGTAAGAGACACAATGAGGATGTTTGGGAAAATAAAAAGAGGAAAAGCCGTCATTCCTTGGGAGGTAATCTTCATAAAGAGATGGCGGCTTTCGCGTGCTTTAAAGAGAATCGAACACTACCTGCCGTTTCAGATATAAATTTGTCAGAGCAGCAACCGCCCCATGATCCGTCCGGCTTTCTGCAGTGCTCCGCAGAAGATCAGAAATCGCAGTTTGTTTTCCCTGGCATTTCTTAAGCATTTGCTGTTCCTCCGGACTTAGTTTCTCGTTGCGAAAAATTCGGACAGCTGCCTGGACTGGACAGCGGTGAAAAAGCACCATTTTGGCAAGGCCCAGCACTCTGGAGAAGATGTTTACTTTAGAAGACCGGACATATAAAGGTGTTACCAGATTGTACAGGGCATGGATGCCGGTGCAGTCACTTCCTGCAGCGACCAGGCCGCGGAAGATCAGGCGGTTTAAGTAATGTTCAAAGTCCAGATCACTTAGCATATGGAGCTCTTTTTCCTGCTCATAAAACAGAGCGCGGGCCTCCTGGTGGGTTAAGATATTCCAGGAAAGAGAGGACCAGAGAAGCATTTCATACGGATCCAGACTCAGCTCCCGGCCGCCAAGAAAGACTTTGGGCTGGAAATGCCCTTCCGGGGATGGTACAAGCCTGCAGACGCCAACGGCAGTGTATAAAGTCAACATAACGGATACCTCCTTTACGATTCCGCCATAGCCAGGATGCGCGGATCTTTTCTCAATCGGCTGCTGGCTCGTGATACCCAGGCAGAGATGTGATTGGGTTTAACATGATACATTTCAGCAATGTCATTGCTGGAGTAACCGGCTTCTCTTAAGAGCAGTGCCTGGATTCCTTTGGCGGCGATTCCTCCGTACTCTTTTTGGATCTCCTGCAGCAGCGGGATAAGGCCTTTTGGAGAGGACGGCGGCGTTTTTGCCAGTTGGTCTGCAAAGGCCGTCTCTCCATCCTCTGTGAGTGTGGCATCCAGATACAGCTGCCGGGAATAGATCCGGTTCGCGCGGCGGCAGGCGTCATAGAGCCGGCTGCGGATTACGATGGACGCATAGGTGGAGAAACTGGTGTTACGATCTGGCTGGTAGGAAGTGGCCGCCTCACAGAGGGCCAGGCAGCCGGTCTGGTAAAGATCGGCATATTCCATTCCGGTGATTTCTGTATGAGGGGTTATGTAAATGGATATGATTTTGGATACCAGATCCAGGTAGTCTTCCGGATGAATGGGAGCTGCGGTAGATGCTGTCATGGGCGGGTCACTTCCTTTCTGCGTTCGATTACTCACGTTTGCGCATTGCTTGATTTTATTGTAAAAAAGCCCTCCTGATTTTCACAGTAGGGCGGAATCGAAAAGCGTTCCTATTCAGAACAAATTGCCATCATTTACCAATTTTGCGGTTGTTAAGTTCTAGGATCTGATGGAATGGGCAGGTTTGGTCAGAGCTTGTCTGCTGCATAAGCCAGGAATGGTACAGATGGAGGAATGGGAAACGGTAGAGGATGCCGGCGCAGTCGGATGGGTCGATTGAGCCGAAGATAGAGACAGCGTCTGCTAAGGGTAGCAGGATGGGCACACAGTCCGGCCCGGGGATAAAGAGAAAATCTCCACAGCCCTCCTCCCGGCAGTAGTTGCAGGGGCCGCAGCGGATGTAAAGGCTGTGGCGGTAATTGCCCTCCGCTGCCTCTAAAAAGTGGACTAAGGTTTTATAGCGGATGCTGATTTCTGGCCGAGAGTCCAAGAATTCACCTTCTTTCTGATTGTGATGGGGAAAGCTGGCCCCGAACCGTCGCACTTTGTGGATAACGGTCCGGGGCCGCGGCTTAGCCGAATAATCCTTCGATCTCCTGGGTGATTCGGGGGATGACGGTATCATTAAAGATGAGCGTAAGGGCTGCTAAGAGCAGTGCGCCCAGCACGACGGCAATGATGATCTTGACGCCGTCGGAGATATAAAAGTCGCCTCTTTCATTGGACAGGCAGCGTCTCAGCTTTGACTGGGCAGAGCTGGCAGTCTGCGGTAAACGGGAAATCATTCGTCTCATAATGGTGTTCTCCTTTTCATTTTGTTTGTATTGCGTGTTCCATACAGTCAGCTTTTAGGGAAAGCTGGATGGATAGCGGGAATAGTGGTTCATACACACCTCCTTCAGATAAAAGCTGGGGCTTTAAAAGAAAGCGCCCAGGGAATGGATGACCTCCACGGAGAGAACCACAACGTAGATTAACAGAATGCAGAACAGCATCATCATGGAATATTTCTGCATCTGCTTTGGACGTTTGACGGCCTCTTTTTTCAGGTTGCTCTGTTCCAGCTGGCGCATATCAAAGACTAGCATCCGGAAATACATCTGCTGGTCATCTCCGCGCAAAGTTCCAATGAGGCCGCGGATAATGTCCGACAGCATGGTGCTGCCGATCCGGTTCTGAAACCGCAGGAGGGCATTTTCATAGTTGCCGGTTTTCATGTCAGCGATGGTGGTATCCAGTTCCTTTCCCAGGCCCGGCCCGGCAATCCGGCGGTAGGAGACCAGGAGTTTTAATACATCCCGGTCATTGGCCAGCCCCTGCTGGACGCTGACGGCCATACGGGGCAGTTCTGCTTCAATGATAAGCTTGCGTTTCTTTACATAGTCAAAGGCGGCATAGTAGGTAGAAAACCACATCAGCACAGAAAGACCCAAAATCAGAAAACCGAAAAGGGGCAGGATGAGGAATAAGGGCAGGGATAAAAGGGCTACGGCCAGCGCATTTAAGAATGCTTTGATGGTGTATGCCTCTGGGGTCAATGGAATCCCGGCGATTGCCAATGTAGTCTCAAGCTTTCCACGTCTAACCGGATCCAGATGAAGAAAGCGGGACAGGATCCGGGCGATGCGGGTCAGATAAACATCATATAAGTTTTCTCTGCCAGTGCCGGTCTGCTTTTTTGCTGCCATCATGGCTTTGGATGTCCGGAGTGTGGGGATATCCGTAAATGCGCAGGAGAGATAGTAGCAGGCAAAGCCGGTGCAGACAGAGGCGATGAGAAGTAATAATCCAATCATGGTATGGGCCTCCTATCCTTTGTATTCAATGGGCCGGCTTAGCTGCATGATCCTGGTAAAGGAATAGAGAATCACGGCAGAGCAGACAGCCAGGGTAATCTTTCCTGGGAGCGTAAACAGCAATGTTTCAAACCAGTCATGATTTAACAGGTAGAGGAGCGGGATGTTGCACAGGACAAGGAACATCATGGCAAAGGCCTCCCGCTTTGGTTCGTTGATGATAGCCTCCAGCTCTGCCTGGACAATGCGCATATCCGAAAATTTCTGCACAGTAAATGTGAGCGTGTGTTTCATGTCACGGTCAGACTGGCATTGGATCAAGGTGTTGCACCACTCGTGGAAGATCTGGTTGGGAATCTTCATTTTCAGGGAGTTGATGGCGGAGATCATGTTGGCGTTGATCATTTCTGCTTCGGTGATGAATGCTTCAAAGTTCCCTTTCACTGGTGGGTTTAGGTAAGGAATGTTTTCCTTAACGGCTTTCAGCAGGTCCCCACTGCGAAGATAGGAGGTGGTCACTACGGAAATGGCCGTTTCCAGTTCTTCGTTTAAATGTTTCCGGTAGACGGCAGCGGTGGAACGCAGATACCAGATGGGAGCAAAGGCAAAGCCTGCGCCCAGGACCGGGATTAAAAAAGGGTTATTTAACAGCAGGGAGATGACCGCCCCAACGGCAAAGAGCAAGACAGAGATTCGTTTGATCACGGTGAAACGTCCTTCACGGCCGGTGGTTTTTAATAGCTGCTCAATCTCCACGCTCTCCCGGTTGAAAAAGCCTTTGGCCGGCTTGCCCAGAAGGACATCCACATCATCCTGCAGGGTACTCTGTTTTCCCACGGCTAACACCTGGATGAGATCCATAAAGCGTAGTCCAAACAGGGTAAAAAAGCCGTTTACTAGCAAGGTAAATACAATCAGTTGGATCCAGCGCATAGATTCAAGTACCTCCTTCCTGAGAAAGAAGACGGTTTAACTCTGTCTGCGAGATGCCATTATCTAGCAGCCGTTTTTTCAGAGAGTCTGAGAACTGCCCCAGTTTCTGATGTTTCCCAATGACGGTCATTGTTCCGTGGATGATTCGGTTATCCGATACGTTGTACTGATACAGGGTGCGGTAGATCAGCTTCCCGTTTTCAAAGTCCTCGCCCTCGATAATCTGCATGATCTTTCGGGAGCCGTCTTCTAACTGCTTGGTGAAGACAACGATGGGGTAGGCTTCTACCATGATCTGCATCAGAATCTCATCGGCCATGTTGTATTTTCGTTTGGCCAGGGTCATCATCCGGCGGTAGGTGGCTTCTGCAGAGTTGGAATGGATGGTGGTTACGACAGTATGTCCGGTTCGGGAGCTTTCTGCCACGGACAAGGCTTCCTTGGCGGAGCGCATTTCCCCGACGCCGATGACATCCGGATGTTTCCGCAGTACCCGTTCCAAAAGGAGATCCTGGTCAATATCCAGAGCAGGATTTTCATGGGGCCGGGTAAGCAGGTGAACGACGGAATTCAGGATATTGCCCTGTTCGTCCCGTTTGACCAGATCGAACTCCCGGCTGCCTTCCTCAATGGTGATGAGACGGCGGTTATTGGGGACCATGGACAAAAGCCAGCTCATGATTGTTGTTTTTCCGGATCCGGTGGAACCGGCGATACATACAGAGACCCCGTAGCGAATGCAGCAGACCAAAAGATCCAGCATTTCTTCGGTGGCAGAGCCGGAATCAATCAGCTTTTCCCTGGAGATGGACTGCTGGTTGACGATTCGGATGGAGGCATTGATGCCTACATCGGCATCCACAATCGGAGTCTTGTCTACGGAAATGCGGATGTTTTTATCCAGGTAGCCGATGACCGAGGGCATGGTGTCATCAATGACCATACCGCAGGTGCTGAGAAGGCGGCGGACAACATCAATGGCGTGCTGCGGCGACTGAAACCGGTCCGGGATCTTCATGGAGCGGCCGCCGCTCATGATGACCTCGATGTCGTTGTAGGCATTGATATTGACTTCTTCGACGCCTTTTTTGTAAATCCATTTTTTCAAAAAGGAAAAACCGGCCATATCCTCATAAAGGTTTTCACAAAGCTCATCGGTAGACAGGCCGTCCACCCGGTAGCTGCATTTGATGAGATACTGAAGAATAAATTCTTTTAAAAGCGCCTTGGCTCGTTCGGTATCCGTTTCTCCAGAAAGGGTGTCGGCATGGTTGGCCGTGCAGTATTTTTGGACATCCTCCAGTATTTCATCGTAGGACAGGCCTTCTGCAGCAGCCCGGTTAAAGAACAGCTCATTCAGACTGTTCATCGGTTCATTCCTCCTCTCCATCCCCGCTAAGTTCCGGCTCCGGTGCGGACAGGGCCTCCAGGCGGCGTTTCACCAGTTTTAGTGCCTGGACATAGCGCTGGTTGCAGTAAGCCAAGGCCCGGAACATATCGCCGGAGGTGCCGCAGCGTTCCATTTCTTTCGCATAGGGAAGAATCCCGTCAAATCCCCCGATCAAATGGCCCATTTCGTCAATGGCATGAAACGGCCGCGCCAGTCCGGCAAAGGTAAGATGTTCCTGGTAGCGGAATTTGGCGTCAGTCAGTAACGGCTTATGAGCATTAAGATAGTGGATCCCCCGCAGATCCGGCGTAAGGATCCGGACGGTCACATCGGCACTTTCAATGGCCGTGGGTGTAAAAAAGTTGACCACATTGGAGCTGCAGTCCAGAATGATGTAGTCAACCAACCGGGCTGCCTCAGAGATCAGGAGCTTAATCCGGTCATACTTTAATTCTGGATAGGAAAAAGGTGTTTCTCCGGCAGCATAGCCCATGACCCCGATAAAAGGATAATCCTTTAAAACCGCTACCCGCTCTGCCACTACAGCAGAATTGATTTCCAGAGAGGAGAGGACACCGCCTATGGAGGCATTTTGCTCCAGGAGCCGCCCCGGCATCCAGACCGGAAGCATGGGGGTGGCCGGATCGGCGTTGATGATAATGGCTTTTTGCTTATTGGCCGTCAAAACCTTGGCCAGGATACAGCAGAACATGGATTTTCCGCAGCCGGGATTGCCCCAGATGGTAATGATCTTAGACATAAGCGGTCAGCCCTCCTCTGTGCTTTCTGAAGTTTCTACGGAAGGCTCTTCCGGAACATCTTCCAACGGAGTGGTCTCCTGCTCTGTGCCATATAAGGAGGAAAGGGTTTCGCTCTGACGTGCCAGCAGCTCTTCCGCCAGTTTTTCATTGCCGCGGCTGATCAAAGCAACATGAAGGATGCCCTCGTTTTCGTATCTGGTGAGAAGCATCGCCTGTTCCGGCGTCGCAAGGACGGTGATGACGGCAGTCTGGAGCTTTTCTTCATCCTCCTCAAGGGGCTGTGTGTAATCAATGTCCAGGCCCTGGGAGTCAGTGACTGCCAGCACCTTTACGTACCGCAGCTCCGGAATGTCAGAAACCGGCGTAAATTGTTCTCCGCTGTCATCATAGTGATAAAACCGGATGATGTCATTTGCCTGAAGCTTATCTGCCAGTGCGGAGGCAAGGGTTTGGGTAGTAACGGAGATCGCTACCATGCCGTCAGGGATTGCATAGAGTGCTGGGTCAGAAGAAAGCGGGGAGGGGCTGACCTTCCCCGGCAAAATATAGTCGCCGGGCATCAGTGCGGTCGCCGCATAGGTGCCGGTCACATCCTCGAAACGGGTGGCGATGGAACTGGGAAGATTGTAGCTTCCTACCTTAATTAGCTCCAAGTCTTTTTCGGTAATTTGCTGGCCCCGTTCCAGTGGAGACGCTACCCGGACGATTTCGATGGTGCTGCTTGTCCGGCGGGTAACGACCGGGATGGAGATGAAGGCAATAACAGCGGCCAGAAGGATGCTGATGATGCCGTAGATAAAACGGTTGTTTACTCTCATGTTGAAAACTCCTTTATAAAATGATGGTAAGAAATACTCCCCAAAGCAGAAAGGGTGCAAAGGGAAGGGAGTGGGGGCGGTCCTTTGCCGGCCGGCAGAGGAAAAACAGCAGGGCAGTCAGGGCGGAAAAAAGGAGGATCCGGCAGACTCCCTCTGTGTGAAAGGGGATGCCCAGTAAGGCGGACAACTTGATATCTCCGCCGCCGATGCCGCCTTGTGTCATCCATGCGGCAAAGAAAAGAACCAGCCCTCCGCTTAAAAATCCCAGCCCGGACTGCAAAAGAAGCGTGGGAAATGGAGTATTGCTGGAACGGAAAGCCAGCGGGATGGAAAGCAGGCACCAGGGCAGAAACAGGAGCAGGGCCCGGTTTCGGATTTTGTGATACTTCCAATCATAGACAGCAAATACAGCCAGGATTCCCAGGGTTGCAGTCCAGTAACAAAGGAACAGGCTATTCTCGTTTGGTAAACCAGTCATCGAACAAACTCCCATAAATGTGTACTGTGTCATTAAGGTTCAGGGAAAGCATTCCCACCGGTGTCCAGGCATCGATCACCTGCGTGTAGACCCGATAGTCGGTCTGATCCGGAAACCAGACTGGGGTGAAATGGACCGGCCGGTTGTAGGTGGAGTATTCATTGGGCTTAAACTGGAATGCAGCGTTTAAGCCGCCGCTGCGAGAAAGGAGCCTCCAATAATTTTGGTAGTCAAATTCTGGGAAATAGGAAACAGCGGTTTGGGCAGAAGTATAGTGGCTTGCCGGTGCATTGGTTGTCAGCCTGGCAGTAGCGGTTTCCTTAATCCCGTAGCCGCTTTTCATGGAGTCTCCGTCTGCGGTGGGAACCAGATCATCCGGGGAGATTTCCATGGCTCCGCTTAGGGAGGCGCTGTAATTGTTCGTATCGAATTCCCACCATCCACGATCCACCCAGTGGCCGCCGTCATCGCCATGATCGCACCAGTCCCAGTCAGGAACCCAGTAGGCATACCAGACACTCCAGGAAGCGGCGGTGTTTTGCGCATGGGAGGGAAGGCCGGGAACGTGGAACCGGGGATTTGTATCAGTGGCCAGTGGGTCTGGCGGAGGATTTTCCCCCAGATCTACAATCTCTGCGATAAAGGAAGTTTTTGCTGCAGAGGCCCTGCGGACGGATGCGGTAATCGTCAGCCTGGTTGGGGCAGAGGGGGTGTGCCATTTTACCCATACCACCTGGGACCCGCTGCGGGGGATCACGATGTTATTGACGGTATAGGAACGGCCGTTGATGCGGAAGGTGACACTGGCTGGACGGTCCGGGTTGATTTCCCGATTGGTAGTGAGGGTTATGCTGGTGATTACATCGGTATCTACCCGATAGGTAACATCCGGGGCTTCAATGTCGATTTCCGGAGCATTTTCATAGCTTACAATACCTATTCCCAAAGCTGCTAGGATCTGTTCATCGCTGGCCTGGGCATTGGTGCTCCCGGTCCAGGCCGGAATGCCCAGGTCCGCTGTTTCCAAGAACAGAGCCAGCGGGAGGTTCCGGTGAATGACATTGGGGAGATTGGCTACCAGTGCACCGCCGGATGCCAGGTTGTAAAGGGCCGCCTCCGTATCGGTCATGGCGTAGAAGACACTGTAAAAGGTACAATAGCATATCGGCTCACTGAACAGTTTGTACTCTCCGCTGATTAAGTCTTCATAGGCAATGCCGGTGGCATCAGAGACCATTTGCGCGGCGTATTCTGAGCAGAAATACCGCCGGGTATTTTCAATATTGGCCGGTTTGGAATTGCTGGTCATAATATAGGGCATGGCAGTGGCCGGAATCTGATAAAGGTAGGTGTTTCCGTCTGGTTCCAGGGCAGCTCCGGATAAATATTCCAGCTTGCATTTCTTTACGAAATGGATAATCGGTTTGCTGAAGGTTTTATTGGAGAAATCCACCGACGGACTGGCAATACTACCGGATTCTGCGTCCACCACCGTAATCCGGACACCGTCATTTCCGGGAGTCCAGTAATTGGCGGCAGTTCCCTGACCCAATCCAGAACCGCCGCCGTCCATGTTTCCGCTGCCGGCGGCGAAAGCATGAAGGGGAAGGGAAAACAAAAGTGCGAGAGTGATGAGGAATTTTCGCAGCATGGGTTTTGAAAAACTCCTTTCGTAAGGGAAAGATGGTTTCAGGCATCAAAAAAGGACAGGGTAAGTAACCTGTCCTGAAAGGGAATGAAGATCAATTCATGGATCCAATCTGTTTATTTACATCACCATCGTTATCGATGGCCTGCCCCTGGGCGGGAGCTGGCGACATCCAGCCGAAGACCGGATCGTAAACCTGACCGCTTTGCGTATTGGCCGCAGGCGCTGTCTGTACGGGTGCGGCGGTGGACTCTGGAGCAGGGGCGGGCAGCAGGGGTTCAGAGGAGACAGGAGCAGTTTCTGGCTCGTCTGGTTCTGGAGTAACGGGAATCAGATCGTTTTCGTCGGCGGTGCAATCCGGAAACTTATCCTGCCGTTCGGACGCTGCCGGCGGAGCAGTGGGACGGGTGTCCTGCTGGATCTGTTCCTTTGAAACAGAAGGGGTCAGTTCGGCAATCACTTCCTCTGGAGTGTCTGCAATGGTAGTCTGGGTGAGATCCTCTTTAGATCCGTTCAGCTGCAGGCCGTCTTCCTCTTGGATCGGCAAAGAGGCCGTTTCTACTGGCGTAGAGGAAGATGTCTCCTCCCAGCTGGTCTGTGAGGTGGTTTCTTCGGGGGCCTGCGGAGTGAAAGTCGGCTCTGGGGAACGGCCGAAAAAGATGGATCCGGCTAACAGAGCGACGCAGGCGGTGCCTAACACAGCGGCGAGAATTTTTTTATGTTTCATAAGGGCAACTCCTTTCGTGTTCGTTTTTTCCTTTATACGACGGACCGGGTAAAAATACAACAGCGGTCAGTATTTGGTATTGTGAGAGCCGGTCAGCGTAATCGGAAAGGAAATGGGCGGAAACACCTCCCCAAACATCCGAATCTGGAATTTTGCCTGACAGGAAAAGAGATACTCGATTTTCCCACTGTCATTTCCCTGCTGGCGGAAATCAAGCCGGATATCCGACAAAGCGTAGTCTTCATTTTCCAGGTCAATCCGCTCGTTTAATCCCCGGATGAAGTCCACGCGAAGATCTGCCTGGTAGGCGGCGCTGAAGTTTAGGTCATCCATATAGGAGTTTAGGTTGGCCTCCCGCTGGGAGTGGAAGGTATCCGCATAGATCCGGGCACTCACATTGTTTAACTCCATTTTGGCAGCGTTGCGGATATTGATACATTCGATCCGGATGCTGGCAAAGAGGAGTACGAAAGCCATGATCATGTTGACGGCAAGAATGATAAAGACCGTAAAGAAGGATAGATCTCCACGTTCATTTTGATAAATTCGTGTTTTCATAGCCGCCTCCTATTTCCAGTAATGTTCACTGACACCGGCACCAACGGACCGTATAGTGATGGTTACCAGGCGGAATTTCCAGAAACCGCCCAGACTGCAGCGGCCGGTTACCGTAACGTAGAACGGGCTGCCAATTTGGATCCGGCTGGTGGAATCTGTGCATTCAACTTCATACGTCAGGTGATCGGCTCCAGTGATTTCATTGGACAGGAACTGGAACAGTGCGTCCGTCTCACTGTTGACACATCCTCCCAGCTGGATCTGTTTTACCATCTGATCCACCGCATGATCCATCTGCTGCTTGGCGCTGATGATTTGGAATACATTCAGAATAAACGCAATCAAGATGGTGACAACCAGGATATAAACGAACACACTGATGTAGGATGCCTCCCCCTTTTCATTTTTGAGCATCGCATACCTCCTTCAGACAGAAAAAAAGCAGGAAAGGAATTCTTTCGCTGCTTTGTGGCTCTGCTTATAAATTTTTACAGTACCTATCTTATCATGGGGGAGTGCCGATGTAAATCGCAAAAGGGTGCCAGATTTTCTGGGATTTGTGCCAGAGAGGTGCCAGGATTATCCTTCAATTCATTTCATAAAGGTTGAACTGATAGATTAGGACAAAGGAAACAGTGGAATAGAACATTATTTTGATGACTTTGGAGTAAGGCGGTCATATTGAATAATGGTTTCTCCGGTTTGAAGATGGATTTTCTCTTTTTTCAGCAAAGTGTATTGCATTTGTTCTTTCGTGTAATCCCTTTTTTCCATCGGGAAAAAGCTTCTGCAAAAATATACGCCGCAATCTTCTTTGTCGATAAAAAGAAATGATATATTTAGAGCAATACCATCCCCCATTTTCAAGAGAAAATCTCCGTCGATTGCGGAATAGGGCAGTAGCTTTTTATTAAAGCGGAAGATGAGTTGATCCCCATCCAGTAAATCTTCGATATATTGAAAAGACTCTAATCTTAAGCGACTTTCGGTGACAAAGGCACTTTTGGCTATGGTTTCATATGTAATCTTACCAGCTAAAATATTCCGAAAAACTATTTGCCGATTATCTCTGGCGATGCTGATGTCTTTTAGTTTATGAAGACCGGCCAGGTGGTGGAAATCCGTTTGATTGAAACCCAATAGAATTTCGGTTAATTTTCCTTTGCGTCCTAAAGTAAAGCGGTACTGATAACCGGTCAGCCGTTCAAAGGCCGTAGCACATTGTTGTAATAAGTCCATAATGTTCTCCTTGTATATGACAAAAGGCCCCGCCTTTCAGCGGAGCCTTCTGGAGCATTTTCTTTCAGCCCTGCGGCCTACGCCGGTTTGAGGTTTCACTGCACAACCCCTCTTGCAAGCTCCATAAGACAATGCGTACCGGCACACTCTCTTATATCAACACTTTGACAGACACACGCCGTTGCCTGCCTTATGCTATTATTGTATGCGAAACTTGGAAATATGTCAATCCTTAAAAAATTTGAAAGCACAATATGATGAAAGTATGTTACTGTTCATGGCTGGCATTTTCACTTGCTGAAAATGCCAGATCAGTACATGAAAAGTAGCCAAAGAATCCAGCCCCATCGCCACAGGCGATTTGGAATGGGCTGGATTCCGTTACAGTTCGTGCCTAGCGTGAACTGTAACGAAAGTATAGGAATATATTTGTTTTGTCAATTATTAGAGCACCGATGTTAGTTATTGGAACGGAAAAATACCGTCTGGGATATTCATAAATACATCTGATTGATTTTCAACAATTTCCAATCGGCCATTTTTGATGTCATCAATTAATGAAGCAATAGCTTCATCCGATAGCGGATTTGGTACATTTTGTTGATAAATAGTATTTACCGAATCGTTCCATTGCAGCAACAAATGTTTGTCATAAACGGCCATTGCCTGATTCAACCAAATATCATAAATATTCCGGCTGCCACCGCTGTATCTAAAACGATTGTCTAAAAAGTATTCAAGTACTTTATCCTTTACCAAAATCATACTTGGATCCGGTTCATTATAATAGCCAATATCTATAGAACCTTTTTGGTAAAGGATTTCTAATACTGCCATTGCGTCTGCGTATGTTAGTGTTTCCGCAGTTAACTTGTGGGACTGAATTTGTGGGGCGGTTTCTTTTTGGTCTGACAGTCCTAGCAACCAGTCAACCGAAACATGATATGATTTGGCTAGTTCTGTTAATGTAGCTGCCGAGGGTGGGGTTATGCCCTTCAGCATTTTGCTGACATTGCTCTGCGTAGTATGTATTTTTTGAGCAAAAACCTCTTGTGAGTCATTCCCTTTCAGTTCTTTGATACGTTCCAGTGTTATATTTCTTTCTGAGTTATCACTCATGGCATATTCCTCATTCCAATTATGATTATTTTATTTCAATGCAGATAAAAGTATTCTATCACGAATATTTCTTGGTGTACAGTGCTTTTATTTAAATATAAACGGAATAAGGATATATAAATTTGTCGTTGGATTATTCATGGGTACATCCTGTAAAATCTTAAATGAAAAATATGTCCTAGGGTATGACAATAAACTACGCTTCTCCATCGACAATCCCGCCTGATCAGCGTGTTCCAAGAGAATGACGATGGGACTAAAACTACCAGTTTTTGGAACACTGGTTTAACAAGAAGGAGGTTTCCGCTCGGAATGGTTAAGCACACCATAAATTTGACATTATGTCATTTTCACCTCCTTACCATGCCTGCTTAATGGAGGTAAATGTATGAAGAAAAAAATTAAGGCTAGCACTAATATAGCTATCAGCTCAAAACATTGTCCTATGGTATATTATCCCATTGATGAAGATGATAGCGAATCTATTAATTTTTTCAAAAATAGTGACTGTGAAGTCAGAATAATAATCATTAACAAAAGGGCTCACCTTTTTGCCCTTGTCCCTGCCGATACACAGGAACAGGCAGATCGTCTTAACCAAGAATTTGGTTATCCTCAGCTATAGTAATGTTAAAAAGGAAAAAGAAGAAACCTCCAATGTGAATGTTGAGCAATCATTCAATTTGTTTGTTGTCTTTTTGAAGATGTGAAGAAACCTAAGAGAGATTAATTGCATAAAGAATGAACCATGGCCGGGAACCTGATTTACGTTCCCGGTCATAATATATACGTTATAAGGTTGTTGATAAGGGGCATTTATGGCAGATCCGATAAGGAAACCTGGTTATATACCCCATTTTTTGTCCTCTGGATGCGGTTTTAGACCGATGATCGTGATTTACCGCTGGTCTGGTTCTAAACCCAATATATTCTCATTCTATTTGTAGAGATCACCTAAAAATTGGATAAATTAACTACAGGGTACAGTTTTAGAATAAAGATTAGTGAAGAGTTCTTGATAAAATATTTTGTTTTAGTATACTTGAAGATGGGAACAGGTTAATAAAGCTTTAGTAAAAAAATGGAAGGGATAAGATTATGCCAACAAATAGTAGCTGTTTATTGCCAAAAACAAAGGATTGGAAAGAATTTGAAGAAATGGTTCGCGATTGTGCGTCAAAAAAGTGGAACAGGACTTTTTTCTGTTATGGAAGATCAGGACAAAAACAAAATGGAATAGATATCATATCGGAAGATAATGAAATAGGAATTCAATGTAAAAATTATTTGCGAAACGAAAAAAACGATTTAATAAAGAGTATTCGGACGGATTATGAAAAAATTGCAGAATTGCCACAGAATATTAAGAAATTTGTGGTGGCCACGGCATTGGACAGAGATGTTGATGTTCAAAATTTTATTTCTTTAAATAAAAACAGGTTGGATGTTGAAGTAATGTTTTGGGAGGACATTTCTGGAATTATTGTAGAGAATAAAGATCTGTATAAAAAATATTATTCTAGTTTTCGAGTAAATAAAACTAGAAATCAACTATTCTCGCTGGCTTATTTTGGCGTTCAAATTGCAGAATTAATAGGATTAACTTTGGGAGATCGAAGTGAATCTGCGATGTATTGTGAGAAATTAAGAAATGGTATGTTGTGGATTAATGATATAAAAACGAGATATAGATTCTCGAATTATGTTAATGGAGTTGAAAATTTCGCGTTAGGTGACCTGTCACTTGAAGATATTGAACGGTACGAAGGGACTGACGCATATAGTTGGGGAAAATGTATTGAAAAAATAGTAGAAGGACTTTTGGACGATTTAGATTCATACGATAAAACTATTTATTTGGCGGGTATTTATTTAGGGAAATTTTTTCGGTGGGGAATCGAATATAAAGGAATTGCAGATAATTTAATTATAGATTTTGTTAATGTAGTAAAGGACTTAGATATATCAAGCGAGCGTAAAGAAGAAATTAGTATACTCGCTAAAGATATGAAAGATGGTGATAAGACGGGTGATATTGCCGGAAGAATTTATGATCGATTAAGGTTATTGTTAAATTAACATCAGGCCGTTTGAGCAAACTTGATGCCATAATAGAATATGGTATCAAGTTTGCATAGGCCTCTTTTAACCATGCTGAGTTTTTTTGATTGATGAAATTAAATGTGCTGCCGGATGATCCGGGAGGTAGTGTAAAAAAGTTTGTGTCTTTGGAAGAAAATGACTCCTTTTTGGTAAGAATTACGATATGAAAATTCT
>CALVKV010000163.1 GCA_944333305.1 uncultured Bacilli bacterium | reverse complement strand
CGGCAGATCTTCCCGGACGTGTTTGAGGAGGGGAAAATTGACTTTGACAAGCTCAAGCAGGTGCTGGGGGAGTATGTAGACGACGAGAAGGAGCGCTACAACTTCACCTGGAACGGCAAGGGCAGGGCCCTGCGGCTGGCGCAGACCCCCACCACCGGAACCCTGCGGCCCTGTGAGGCGGAGAGCAAAAACTGGGATGATACCCAGAACCTCTACATAGAAGGGGACAATCTGGAGGTGCTCAAGCTTCTGCAAAAGAGCTACCACGGGAAGATTAAGATGATCTATATCGACCCGCCTTATAACACCGGCGGGGACTTTGTCTACCCGGATGATTTTTCCGACAGCATTGAGAATTATAAACAAATTACAGGTCAGGTGGATAATGAAGGAAAGCAATTAGGGACAAACAGCGAGTTTAATGGTCGCTACCATACTGATTGGCTCAATATGATGTATCCTCGGTTACGGTTAGCAAGAAACCTCCTTTGCGATGATGGTGTTATTTTCATCAGTATAGATGATAATGAATCAGAAAACATGAAAAAAATATGCGGTGAAATTTTTGGCGAGGGCAATTTTATTGCACAAGCCATTTGGCAAAAAAGAACATCCCCAGATGCAAGAAGGATTATTAGCGCAGGACATGAATACATTCTGATTTTTTGCAAAAACATTCAAAGTTCTGGAGAGATAATTCGATTACTTCCCTTTTCTGAAAAGGATAGGGCCGCATATAAAAATCCGGACAATGACCCAAGAGGGCCCTGGGTTTCCACAGATTGCACAGCTCAAGCTGGTCATGGAACAAAAAACCAATTTTATGAACTTGTAACTCCAGCTGGAAGGAAAATAGTTCTTCCGGATAGCCTGTGTTGGAGATTTACTAAAGAAAAAATGCAAGAAGAAATTGAAGCTGGTCGTATTTGGTTTGGGCAAGATGGTAAAGGCGTTCCGCGCAAAAAAACCTATTTGTCAGAGCGTGCTGGACGAAATTTATGGACTTGGTGGCCGAACACAGAAGTCGGCCATACTCAGTCTGCAACACAAGAATTAACAAGGTTACTTGGCGGAAAACTATTTGATTTTTCAAAGCCAATAGAATTAATTAAAAGATGTTTATCCCTTGCGTTAGATAGTAATTCAATAGTCCTTGATTTTTTCTCTGGTTCAGCCACTACTGCCCACGCAGTTATGCAGCTCAACGCCGAGGATGGCGGTAACCGTAAATTCATCATGGTACAGCTGCCGGAGCCCTGCAGGGAAGGCACAGAGGCCGCCAAGGCAGGCTACAAAAATATCTGCGAGATCGGCAAGGAACGTATCCGCCGGGCCGGGGAGAAAATCAAGGCGGAGATTGAGGAGCAGAGCACCCAGCTGAAAATCGGCGAGGAACCCAGGAAAGTCCCGGACATCGGCTTTAAGGTGTTCAAACTGGACAGCTCCAACCTGAAACAGTGGCAGCCGGACTATGACGACCTGGAGACCACCCTCTTTGACAGCATCAGCAACTATGTGGAGGGCCGCAGCGAGCTGGATGTGGTCTATGAGATCATGCTGAAAATGGGCATGGAGCTCACCTGGCCCCTGGAGACCCACATCATCGCCAGCCGGAATGTGTACGACATCGGCATGGGCGCCCTGATGATCTGCCTGGACGACCACATCACCGCCGAAGTGGCCGAAGGCATGGCGGCGCTCCGCCAGGAGGAGTCCTCCGAGGTCTGGCGGGTCGTGTTCAAAGACAACGGCTTTGAAAGCGACAGCGCCAAGGTCAACATCAAGGAGATTCTCAAACGCGCCGGCCTGGAAGAGGACGCGTTTACGACAGTGTGAGGAAAGAAAGTATGAGACAGAGAATTTCAGAAAAAAATAAATTCCCTTCCTTTGATTTATTTGATGAATATCAAAAGTTGGAAGCTATTTTTTCAAATTGGCGCACCATGGGTACATATGATGAATGGAGAACTCGAAAGCCGCCTATGTATACTTTTGAGGACTATATTCGCGATCTGCAATTTGAAAACTGGAATCTGCGGGGAACATTTATCAATTTACAGGAGATGCGTTCCAAACTCAACATTGCGCCAGAAGATTTTGTAGAAAAAAAGGTTTCTGAAGAACAATTATTAGATTTCATACAATTTCTCTTGAATTGTTGGTTGCGGATTCACGCAACTATCGAAACAGCACAAGCACATGCAATAGCATATATCGCAGACAAAAATGCGCTTGAAATGCTATTCCAAAATTGTAAATATCTTTTGGAAAAATTTCATTGCAAATGTCAGGTAGACGAAGAAAACAATGAAGTATATGTGATTTTCAAAGATGATTTAGCGACAATCATTTCCCAGAAAGATCCTGATGTTGAACCCAGCCTGACCGAATATAATCGAATTGATAATTGTGGAAATATAAGGCGAAAAGGTGAGATACTTTGTACGCTATCTAAGAAATTAGAAGCTGTAGAATCGCAAATCAAAGGAACAGAATTTTATCCTCTCTATAACGATACTACCTTTTTGCTTAACAAAATCGGCGCCCGACATTGGACGGGAAAAGATAAATTAGCCAATGCTACTTTTATGAAAATGTCACCAGACGAACTTGAAAAATGGTATGATACAACATTCAACTTAGTTGTGTCTTGCCTTGCTGCAGTTCCATATTTAACGGTTAAGGATAAAATCAAGGAAATTAAGCAGACGGGGGGTTGACAAATGAAACTCCAATTTGAAGCCAACCTCCAATATCAGGAGCAAGCAGTTTCCGCTGTGGTAGATCTCTTTCGCGGCCAGACGCCAAAACGGAGCGTATTCACCGTCACAATGGAGGATGACGCAGGGCAGATGACCACAGATAACGGTATTGCCAACAAGCTGGAACTGATCGAGGATGAGATCCTGGAAAACCTCCAGGCGGTGCAGTTGCGCAACGGCCTGCCCCAGGCCAAGATGCTGAAAAAGGGGGCCTATGATTTTGACATTGAGATGGAGACTGGCACCGGAAAGACCTATGTCTATCTGCGCACCATCTTTGAACTGAACAAGGCCTACGGTTTTAAAAAGTTCATCATTGTGGTGCCAAGCATCGCAATTAAAGAGGGAGTGGCCAAGTCCCTGGAGATCACCAAGGAACACTTCCAGACCATCTATAACAATGTGGTCTATGACACCTATATTTACGATGGCAGCAAGCCGGAGGAGGTACGCTCTTTCGCTGTCAATGATAACATCTCCATTATGGTCATCAATATCGCCGCCTTTCGAAAGAGCTTTGACGATCCGGAGAAAGAAAATAAGGCCAATATTATCCACCGGGCCATTGACAAACTTAACGGAATGCGCCCCATCAGCCTGATCCAGGAGACCAATCCAATCGTCATCGTGGACGAGCCCCAGAGCGTAGAGGGCAAAGGCGCCACGGCCTCTAAAAAAGCTATGGAATCCCTCAACGCCCTGTGTACCCTACGTTACTCCGCCACCCATGTGGAAAAGCACAATTTGGTATACAAACTGGACGCGGTGGACGCCTTCGATCTGGAGTTGGTAAAGCAGATCGAGGTAGCCAGCTTTGAGAGTCTGGACTACCACAACAAGGCGTATATGAAACTGTTGTCGGTGGACAACAAGAAGTCTCCCATTACGGCCAAAATCGAGTTGGACTGTGAGGTCAAGGGTACGATCAAGCGCAAAGCGGTAACCGTGCGCCAGGGGGACGACCTGTCCGAGAAGCTGTCCGGCTATCGGGAAGTGTACAACGGCTATGTGGTAGACGACATCTATTGTGAGAAGGGCAATGAGTATGTCAGCTTTACCACCAAACCGGAGATCCTGCGGATCGGTGAGGCGGTGGGCGACATTGATGACCGGGCCATCAAGGAACAGCAGATCCGCAAGACCATTGAGGAGCACCTGAACAAGGAACTGGCTCTGAACCGCCGGGGCATTAAGGTGCTGAGCCTATTCTTCATCGACAAAGTGTCCAACTACCGCTATTACGACACTGATGGGGTGCGCCACAACGGTATCTACGCCGACATGTTTGAGAAGAACTATCGGGAACTGATCCAGCGGCCCAAGTATCGGACGCTGTTTCAGGATCAGGACATTGATTTGGAGTCCCTGCCCCATGAGGTGCATGGAGGATATTTTTCCGGCGACAAGAAGGGCGGAAACTCTGACAAGGAGTGGAAGGACACCAGCGGCACTACGGCTGTAGACGAGTCGGCCTACAACCTGATCATGCGCGACAAAGAAAAGCTACTGTCCTTTGACAGTAAGCTCCGTTTCATTTTCTCTCACTCAGCCTTGCGGGAGGGCTGGGATAACCCCAATGTATTTCAGATCTGCACCTTGAATGAGACGAAAAGCGAAGTTAAAAAGCGTCAGGAAATTGGACGTGGCCTACGGTTATGTGTCAATCAGAACGGTGAGCGGCAGCATGGTTTTGCTATCAACACGCTGACTGTCATGGCCAATGAGAGTTATGAAAGGTTTGCCGCAACCTTGCAGAAAGAATATGAGCAGGATGAGGGTATCCGCTTTGGCCTTCTGGAAAGCCACAGCTTTGCCAATATCCCCATTCAGCAGCCGGACGGTTCTATGGCTTATCTGGGTGCTGAGAAGTCAGAACATATCTATCAGGCATTCAAAGAGTGCGGCTACCTGGACGAAAAGGACAAGGTGACCGATGCGCTGAAGATTGCACTGAAAACGAATACCCTGCAGGTTCCAGTGGAGCTGGTCGAGCATAAGCACGCCATCGCCGGTGTATGCAAGAAGGCTGCCAGTGGCCTGAATATCAAACCTGCAAATGATAAGCGGACAGTTCACCTGAACAAAGAGCGTTTTCTGAGCGAGGAATTCAAGGAACTCTGGGATCGAATCAAATACAAGACGACATACAGGGTAGATTTTGACTCTGAAAAGCTGGTAGAACAGTGCTGCGAGAAGATGCAGTTGGATCTGGATGTAGGGGCGGCCAAGTTGATGTACACCAAAGCGAAGGTGCAGGTGTCCGAGGGCGGTGTGGACACCACTGAAACCCAACGGCTCTCCGTAAAGACCACCGATGGCAAGGAGCAGTTGCCTGACATCATCACTTATCTGCAAAATCGAACTGGCCTGACCCGCAGAACCATCGTAAAGATCCTGACTGAGAGCAAGACGCTTAATCTGTTCAAAAAGAATCCCCAGGCGTATATGGATCAAGTAGCGAAGTTGATCAGTTCCACTATGCAACTCTTCATTGTGGATGGCATCAAATACACAAAATTGGGGGACACAGAGTTCTATGCCCAGGAACTCTTTGACTCAGAGGAACTCACCGGATACCTTGAGCGAAATATGTTTGAGAGCCATCGTTCTGTCTATGACTATGTGGTCTATGACAGCGATGTGGAACACGGATTTGCGGAAAAGCTTGAAAGCAATGAAAGTGTAAAAGTATATGCCAAACTTCCCAATTGGTTCAAGGTTCCCACGCCCCTCGGTAGCTACAACCCGGATTGGGCTGTCGTCATTGAGGATAACGGACTCAATAAACTCTACTTTGTTGTAGAAACGAAGGGAAGTATTGAGGGCAAGGATCTTCGTCCTAAAGAACAAGCAAAGATTCGGTGCGGAGAAAAACATTTTGCCGCTCTTGGTAATGATGCAAAGTTCATGAAAGCTGATAGTTTCCAAAGGTTTACCGAGCGTTTGGTTTAAGAATTGCACTGCTGAAACGAAGGATTGAGGTACATTATGTATCCCAATCCTTTGTTCTGCCAGAAGGGGGCGATTCACCTTCCGCCGTGACAAAGAGAAAGTGCAAATTCAAATATTGACGGCAGGGAACGCTTGTTCTAAAATATGATCAGGCGAAAGCCTAAAACTCGCAGCTTTCCGGTGAGGTCCACACCCCAGTGGGACCTCAGACATTCATGGGCCTCGTAGGGCACCACAACCACCCTGAACGAAGGGAACCTCCATGAAGGTCTTCAGTATTTGGCGCTGTGCCGGCAGCGCGGGTGTGCGCCTTTCCGTGGAAAGCGGAAAGGATGCAAATGAGCGACTCTGTCGTGATTACCTATAGTGGCCAGCAAGTATCAGTGCCAAAGGAGGTCGCAGACTTCCTGGAGCAGGATCGGAAACGGGAACAGGCGCAGGAAAAGCAGGACCAGAGGCACCTGAGTAGAAGTGAGTTTGAAACGGTGCTGTTCTGTTCGGACTGCGTCAGGCGTCCCGTGGAGGATGCTGTATTCCGGAACCTCCAGCTGGAATGTCTGCGGAAAGC
>CALVKV010000162.1 GCA_944333305.1 uncultured Bacilli bacterium | reverse complement strand
AGAAACTGGATCAGGCTGGCGATTCCCAACGAAGAAATTCGGGAGATTTTCATAAACCAGATTCAGGACTGGATGCAGGAGGTAGTCAGAAAGGATACGACGGAGCTTGACCGGTTCTGCGAGGCTCTGAAAGAGGGAGAGCCGTCCGTTGTGGAGAGCATCTTTACCTCCTGGCTGGAGCGGACAGTGAGCATCCGGGACACGGCGGTCAGAAAGGATTTAAAGGAAAACTTTTATCATGGTTTTCTGCTGGGAGTTCTGCGGTATCAGACGGAATGGAACGTCTTTTCCAATCTGGAAAGCGGAGAGGGATACACGGATATCATGATCGAAATCCTTCCGGAAAAGATCGGCATTGTCATCGAGATGAAATACGCGGAGAAGGGGAAGCTGGAGGAAGCCTGCCAAGAGGCGATCGAACAGATCAAAGAGAAGGATTATGCCGCCAGACTGAGGGAAGAGGGAATGGAAACCATACTTGCCTATGGCATTGCCTGTTTCCGGAAACAGTGCCGGGCGATATTAAAGAAAAAGGGGGAATATAGAAAATGAAACAGTCAAAGAAGAAACAGAACTGGTTTATGAAATTTCCGGTTGTACCTGCATTTATACTGCCGTTTGTGTCCGCACTGGCGGCCATTGTTCTTTCCGGCATTCCTACGGCGGCCGTGATAAATGCGGCACCGGATCTGATCTCTTTTTATGGGGAAATCGCCGGAATTATGATGTCTGTCGTGCGTATTCTCATAGCTTTTATCATTATCATCATCATGAAAGCAGGGACCGGACGAACTTTTCAGTTTGGCTTCCATATGCGGAATATCAGATTGTCGTTTATTCTTTCTTTTTTCTGCATCCTGCTGATAGCGGATAATGTGATAGAGGGACTTCTGTTTTCAGATGGACTGCAGACCAGTATGATCGGGATCGCTGCTGCTGTGATAGGAGGAATCGCGCCTGGTTTCTTCGAGGAAGTGGTGTGCCGGGGATTTGTAGTCTCAAATATGATGGATAAATGGCAGGGCCGGAAAAACTATGTATTAAAATCGGTTCTTGCGTCCGGTATTATTTTTGGGCTGATGCATCTTATGAACCTCGGAGGAGCCAATACCGCTGAAACGATTATGCAGATATTTTATGCGGCGGGACTTGGCATATATTTCGGGGCAGTGTACGTTCGGACACGGAATCTTTGGGGAACGGTAGTTATGCACGCCCTGGTCGATATTACATACAATATGTTCCTGATGCCTGAGGGATTCTGGATGAAAGACCTGATAATCGGCATTATGATTGCGGTGGTATATACGGTAATAGGACTTTATCTGATTCGTCCCGTAAAGCAGAAAGAGATTGCGGAATTATGGGAAGGAAAGCAATAGCTGGCACTGCCGCCGTATGGGGAAACCTGTACGGCGTTTTCATGCATGGCGTTAAGGGAGAAAGATTGAAAAATGCGCTCGATAGCGCATTTTTCAATCAGGATTTGCGCCGAAGCGTCGCAAATTCCGTTATCGCAGCACCGAACTGGAGGTTCGGCGCGCGTGCCTCAGCATAAAACGCTTCGGCATGGAGGAAAATATGACAGGATTTTTATTTGTTGGAATGGGAGGGGCGGTCGGCGCCATGCTCAGATATGCCATCAGCCTGATCCCTTATAAAGGAAAGTTTCCTCTGCTTACTCTGTTCATCAATGTTACAGGGGCTCTGGTCATCGGCATTATTGCGGGGCTTTCCACGAGAAAAAATCTGCCGCAGAACGCAGTGCTGTTCCGGAAAATGGGATAATGGTGGAGAATATGAAAGAAGAATGTCTGATCTGTAAGGCTCCCCTGGAGTATTTGCAAGAAGATATGGAAATGGAGTGCGAACTGTGCCATAAAAAAGAAAAAAGCAAAACCAGATGCATCCATGGCCATTATGTATGTAATGAATGTCATATGCAGGGGATTGACAGTCTCGTTGGCCTCTGCATGGAGGAAACATCGAAAAATCCGGTTGTGATCCTGAATCAAATGATGCGGATGCCCTTTTGTCATATGCACGGGCCGGAGCACCATATCATGGTGGGAATGGCGCTCCTGACCGCTTATAAAAATTCCGGCGGAGAACTTGACCTGAAAAAGGCGCTGGTTGAGATGAATAACCGGGGACGTTCGGTGCCGGGCGGCGCCTGCGGATTCTGGGGCGCCTGCGGAGCCGGACTCAGCGCAGGGATGTTTGTTTCCATTATTACCGGATCAACACCTTTGGGACAAGAAAATTTTGGGCTTTCCCATAAAATGACCGCCAGTGCGCTGGCTGCTATCGGAGATATTGGCGGCCCAAGATGCTGCAAACGCGATTCTTATCTTTCCATTCTGAAAGCGGTGGATTTCGTAAAAGAAAATTTGGGGATCTGTATGGAGCAGCCCAAGATCCGATGCTCTTATGGCAGTCAAAATAACCAGTGCATCGGGAAACGCTGCCCTTTTTGCAAAAAAAGAAAGAAGATCGCTTTCATTTGCGTGCACAATTCCTGCAGGAGCCAGATTGCAGAAGCGCTGGGAAAAAGATATTTGTCTGATTTTTGTGACTGTTATTCTGCGGGAACGGAGGTTAAGCCGCAGATCAATCAGGATGCGGTACGTCTGCTGAAGAGAGAATACGGGATCGACATGGAAAAAGATCAGTATTCAAAATTACTTCAGGATATACCGGAAGCAGATCTTTATGTATCGATGGGATGCAATGTGGTATGCCCGAATAT
>CALVKV010000161.1 GCA_944333305.1 uncultured Bacilli bacterium | reverse complement strand
AATCTGTGACCATTAATTTTGACGCTTACGAGCCGTTTTTGCACCGTGGGATGATTCCACTTTGGAATCTGAAGCAAGTAGAGGTTAGCACCAGTATGTATCCCTCTCCCTGTGCAGATCACATTTACTACGAACACCGAATTTTTGCACATAAACTAAGTCCCGGCTGTAGCTATATGGTTGCCGAGTCAAATTGCGTACTCCAGAATGTACGTCTGGTAGCTGGAGAAATGTTAATCACCTGTCAAGAAAAAGGGCCTGTAAGCTGGAAACTGGTTCAAGTGAATCCAGCTGACCGGCAGCTTCACTATGAATATCCGTTTCTTTCCAATCAGCCTATGGCCAGTTTTGCCTCAAGCTTGGGTACATTATATCAGCAGGGAGTGAAAACCAGTGGAGAACTTCGACGGGTTATCTTGAGTTATGGATACGATAATATCGTTTCGCTCCAAGACGTCGAATTGAGTGTCGCGCCATCTGTTGTGCCGGAAACCTATGACATGGATCAGTTTATTACCAGCGAATTGCGGAAGAAAGGAGCGCAAGAAACGATGCTGCTCCGTTTTACTGCAGCAGATCCTGAAAATTTTCTTAATATGGATATAATGAGTTTTTTGGTGACCAGAGCGCAGAAGATCTTCCCCGAATACCAGTGTATTGGTATTTTGGATGCTTAGACACACAGAGGGAGCCTCATGAATTATATTTGGGAAATATTATTGCGGGCCCGGGCGCAGGGACTGACAGATAATGATTTGTTTTTTGCACAGGCTGCAGACTGTAGCCCCTGGTACGAACAATCTTTTCCGTGTATAAACGAAGATACTATAACCAGTTCTGTTGTGGAAATCAACAGCCTATATCGCTTTTCTGCAATCTTTCAAGAGTTGCTATACAATATGGGAGACTCAGAGTATTTTCGTTACTTGTTTGATACTGCGGTCCACATTCTTGCGGCGCAGGAAACTTTACTTGGTCTGAGTAAGCGGGACATCTACGTTCAAGTACTAAAAAAGGAGTTGGAGAGTGGCAGCTTTTCAGCTTCGATTACAGATGCTCTCCAGTCACTTTCAGAGGATCAGAAAAGAGGGGTTGCCTCCCTGCTCCTAGCGCAATATGAAACTGGGTCTTCTCTTCTTTTATTCCGTCAGGCATTGATTACCTTATATCCCCAGGCCATGCTATATCAGTTGAAGTCTCATCCGGAACAGCTTTTGCTCTATCTTGGCTTAGTCAATGCAGATTGCCAGATTGTGCAAATGCTTGAAGATTTGTTTCTCCCGTTGCAGTACCAGGTGCGAATTTTCTGGACAAGGCATTTTGGCGTCTGGGATGTGGATGCTACACTGGTATTTGATGAGATAGAAATTTATTGAAAAAAGACAGAGGTGGTGGGGAATTTTGAGCAAGTATTCCTATACATATAATCGTAATGCGGAGACTAAATCTGAACTACGTCTCTATACCCGTGATGAGTTGGAACTTATGACAACCTATCAACTACGGGATATCTGTCATCTAGAGCGTATCATTAATGGCATCCATGCTCCGCTAGACAAGGATGTGCTGATTCGTGAGATTATGCGCTTTCGCGGACGTGCGGACCGACTGTTTATTACTGAGTCATCAGAGGATGGGATGGAACGCTTAGAATCCCTGCTTGCCACCGCCAAGCTAAATCTTGTGGACACTGCGTTGCAAGGTTGTGCTAAGCTCATTGTGTATCACGGCATCTCTGTGGAATACTTTGACCACTATACGATTGGATACACCCAGGAACTAGTGGATACTAACGCTCTTCTGGTCAGCGGCGGGATGATTTGTGCTGTTTTCAATCTTCGTACCTATCAAAGTGAGCCTGGAAAGCTGTTTATCACAAAATCCGCTGAAATGGAGTGCCGAGAATCTACAATCCGAAATTATTCTCTTTACTGCATGGAGCGTCAGCAGTCCGATCTTCTTTACCGTATTTATAGAGGAGAGTCTGCCGTCATTCCAGATCATCTGAGCTTCCGTACGGTCTCTGTCTTGAATTTTGAGGTACGTCCGTTGCTGGAAAGCAGAATGCCACTTGCTATTGACTTCGGTTCGTCAAATACTACAGCTGGAATTTATCTAGATAGTACTTATTTTGAGCAGTTAGCTGGTGACCCAATTACTCAGATTCTTAATCGAGATCAGGTCAACTATGTACCACACTTGGATGTAGAGCATAGTGACACAACCGCCCTAATCTTGCCCAGTGCCGTTGCCGTAGTGGGGGTAAGCGGACAGAATGTACAGTATAAATTTGGATTTGAGGCCAATCGTCTGTTTCACCTAAGCTATATCGACGAAGGTTTCTGCGTCTTTTATGATTTGAAACGCTGGGTGGGAGATGCAGATCGGATGGAAGAAGTGGTGGATCGCCACGGGCATCGTAGTTTTGTGCCACGCAAGGAGATTATACAGAACTATCTAGAGTATGTGATTGGGTGTGCTAGACAGCGGTTTAAGTGCAACTTCAAGTCTATCCATATTTCTGCTCCGGTAAAGCAGAAGCCGCTCTTTATCAAGCTGTTCCAAGAAATTTTGCCTGAGTATTCTCTGGAAAGTGAAAATATGCTGGATGAAGGAGTAGCAGTTCTCTACAACACAATTTCCAATTTAATCAAGGAGAAGCGGTATCGGGACGGTGAGACATACCGAGCGCTGATTATCGACTGCGGCGGTGGAACGATAGACCTCTCATCCTGCAGATTTCAGATTACTGACCGTCGGGTGGCTTATCAAATAGACATTGCGACAGCCTATGAAAACGGCAACACGGATTTTGGAGGTAACAATTTAACTTATCGAGTGATGCAGCTTTTAAAATTATCAATGGCTCGCCAGCTGAGCAGTGAGGATTTACCGGACGTTGACACACTCATCCGAGCCTTTGATATTGATGTGTTTCGCACTGTAGACCGATTGGGTACCGACAGCGTTTACGCTGAGTTAGATCGAGCCTATGCGCAGGCAGAGCGAGTGATACCTACCCGTTTTCGAGACTATGAGCATAAGAGCCGGGCGGACTATTATGCAGTCAAAAACAACTTCTATTTTCTGTTTGAAACTGCAGAGCGGATTAAAACCAGTTTTTATAGCCATGCCAACATCCTTCGTTTAGCAGTCTCCAGCGTACCTCTCAGAGAGACCGCTACTGAATGTATGTTGGTTGATCGCTGGAAGCTATCGGCCTTCCAGAGTGGAATTTTAAAGGTACTTAAAGATGTGCCTACTGCTTACATCAACATCTACGCTCTGAATCTTTTGCTAAAGGCTGATATTTACAGCATTGTACGCCAGTTCATAGAGAGACCCTACCTGGAGGATGAATTACCAGAATACAGCATTCTACGTCTTACAGGGCAGTCCTGTAAAATCGACATTTTCCGGGATGCTCTAAAAGAGTTTATTCCTGGAAAAATTATCCAGTCCTCTCGTAGCGGCTACAGTCAGGAGTGGGATTACGAGCTAAAGCTAATTTGCCTGAACGGGGCAATTGAGTACTTGAAAGATAAAATGTTTGGCTATGCGGACATAAAAATCACCCACGAACAGGCAGCATTCCCTTATGTGGTTACTGCATTTACACATACCAACCAAGAGATCACACTGATACATAGTCTGGATCGGAAAAATATTCGCGGCTTTATCTCCCGCAACATGGCCGATTTAACGCTGAAGCTTTACCTGAAAGATTTGGAAGGGCGGCAACGGTATATTTATAACTGCATCTGCGATCCAGACAAATTCGAAAATCGGATGGCTGAGGAAATCGTGTCTCAGTACAGTGGTCAGATTCTGCAGGATAACTTGGATGATATTGTAGAGCGGGAACTGAAGTTTTTTGTATTGGCTGATGAAGACCGTTGGGGCTTTACGGTGGTACCTGTACTGCGCCGGGAAGGACAGCTTCAGCTCGGCCCCGACCAATTCTTCCGTTTTGAGACAGAGGGTTGGGTCACCAATTTCTTTGACGGAACAAAGTAAAGTTTTTTT
>CALVKV010000160.1 GCA_944333305.1 uncultured Bacilli bacterium | reverse complement strand
GAACTAAATATACCAATATATGTTGAAAAATCGCGATCTGGAAATGGAGCGCATGTATGGATATTTTTTGAAGAAAGCATGCCAGCAAATATTGCTAGAAAAATGGGAAATATTCTTTTAACAAAAACGATGGAGAAAGAATCATTGGATTTGGACTCATATGATAGGTTATTTCCAAACCAGGATACAATGCCTAAGGGTGGATTTGGCAATCTAATAGCCTTACCTTTTCAGGGGGAAAGTAGTAAGAGTGGAAATACAGTTTTTGTAAATAAATATTTTGAGCCAGAAAAAAATCAATTTGAAATTTTGGAAAATATAAAAAGAATTAAAAGTGATGATGTTTATAATTTTGTTAATAAATATAGGGAAGATGATTATAAAGAGCCTGATGTGGATCAGATAGAAGATAATGAATTGCCTAAAAAAGAAAATTTAAGAGAAGTTAAATTGGTAAATAATGTAGAATGTATATTTGATAATATGATTTATGTTAAAAAATTAAAATTGTTACCAAATGAAGTATCTTATTTAAAAAGATTAGCTAGTTTTACTAATCCAGAATTTTATGAAAAACAAAAATTAAGACTACCTATATATAAAACACCAAGGATCATAAGTTGTTTTGAGGAAGATGATAGATTTCTAAAATTACCTAGAGGATGTATAGATAAAATTAAAGAAGTATGTGAAAAAAGTAAGGTTAAATTAATTATAAAAGATACAAGAGAGAAAGGAATTAATACAGATTATACATTTATAGGAAAACTAAATAAAAAGCAAGAAAATGTAAAGAATGAGTTATTAAAATATGAAACAGGAATATTATGTGCTACTACAGGTTTTGGAAAAACTGTTATAGGAGCTAAAATTATTTCGGAGTTAAAAACAAATACTTTGATTATAGTAAATAGAAATAATTTATTAGAACAATGGAAAGAAAGGTTATCCTATTTCTTAAATATAAATAAAAAAGAAATAGGACAAATTGGAGCGAGTAAAGAAAATTTAAATGGTGAATTAGATGTAGCTAGTTTTCAATCGTTAGCTAAGAAAAACAATTTAGATGAGATAGTTAAGGATTATGGGCTTGTTATAATAGATGAATGTCATCATGTTGCAGCATTTAGTTTTGAAAAAGTATTGAAAGCTATAAGAAGTAAATATGTATATGGATTAACAGCAACACCTACAAGAAAAGACGGATGGCATAAAATTATTTATATGCAATGTGGGGATATAAGAGTTAGAGTAGCAAATCGAGAATTAAAACAAAATAAAGAAATGGAACATGTAGTAATTGTAAAGAGTACAGGTTATAAATATATTTCTGCTGAAGAAAAAGACAAAATACAAATTTCAGAAATCCTAAATGACATGTGTCATAATATATTTAGGAACAATATGATAGTTCAAGACATAAAGAGATGTGTTTTAGATGGTAGAATTCCTATTGTTTTAACAGAAAGGGTAGAACATTTAAAAATATTAAAAGAAGAATTAGATAGTATAAATGTTCCAGTTGTTATATATAAAGGAGCAATGGGAAAGAAAAAAACAAAAGAAATTCGAGACACTATTGATGAAGCTGATAGAAATAATGAATCAAGAATAATTTTGGCGACAAGTAGTTCTATAGGAGAAGGTTTTGATGATAGTAGATTAGATACACTATTTTTGACTATGCCAGTTTCATGGAAAGGAAGAATCTTGCAATATGTAGGAAGACTTCACCGAGAACATGAAGATAAAGGTAAAGTAATTGTTTATGATTATTTAGATAATATGAAAGTCTTAGAAAAAATGTATTTTAGAAGAATAAAAGGATATAAGATTGCTGGATATGAAATTATAGAAGAATTATAAAATATTTTAAAGTGGACAATTCCATCCAATCTTGTAATAATTCATCATCATTATCATCTTTATTCATATTATTAAAACAACAAAAACATTTTCTATTCATAATAAAAACCTCCATAAATTTATTAAAATAATTGGGCTCAAAATGGGCACACAACCCACCAAAAATAATCCCAAATCACATAAATTTACAAAGTTAAAAAATTAGGCACACCAAATATACCAATAAATACACCTCAAAACTATATTTACCAATATTTTACGAGCTTTACTCATAACCCGAAGGTCGTAAGTTCGAGTCTTACCCCCGCAACCAATTCATATATCACTAGAACTGTAATGGTTTTAGTGATTTTTTATATTCTCCAATCAGTTTACAATAATGCTTAAAAATGGCATTATTATGTAGAATTGGGGAAAAGTTGGGGAAGAAATCCTCAAAAACTATTGATATTTCTAATAAATTTTCAGTAAAAGACTATGGGAAACCTAATTTTATATTTAGTAGTCTTTTACTTTTTTTATCGTGAAAAATTTAATGACTTTTTAAATCACTTTAGTGAAATTTGAAAAAAGATTTTAGACTAGTTTTTTTGTAGTAACAAGTTTTGTAATACATTTCCTGCAATTCTATTATGAGAAATAATAGGATGTACATAGAAATTATATGTTGTTGTAATTTGTGCATGACCTAATCTTGCTGCTACAACTGCTACATCAATATTTTGCGATATTAAAAGTGTAGCATTTGTGTGTCTTAATCCGTGGAAGTTAATTACAGGTAGTCCTATTTGTGCTACATATTTTACAAACCATTTGCTAATTGTAGAAGGGTGCATAGGTTTGCCATCAGCTTGTACAAATAACCTATTAGAATTCATCCATAATTCGCCATATAACGATTTTTGTTCATCATACCATAACTTATATTCTTCAAGCAAAGAAACGACGAAATCAGGAATTGCTACTTCTCTGATAGAACTTTCTGTTTTAGGTGTCTTAGTAAATACTCCTTTGTCTGCCAAATATTGACTAGAACGATTTATACTTACTATGCCAGTTTTAAAATCTACATCTTGCCATTCTAATCCCATAAGTTCACCAAGTCTTACACCAGTAAATATTGTTAAGATGATTGCAACTTTGTATTTAATTTGTTCTTCACCAAGTTCTGTTAGATTTTCTAGTAGTATTTTACATTGTTCATCATCATAATATCTTCTTTTAGGTTTCATTGCTTTAGGTGGTTGAACTCTTTCTGCTGGATTAGATACAATCAATTGCCAATATATAGCTTTGTGTAGCATTGCACGAAGTAGTCTATGATGCTCTAATATTGTCTTACCAGATAAAGGTTTTAATGTTTTCTTACCATTGTTACTTTTCTTCCTAACTAATTGTGTATCTCTACTTAATAAATCATAAAACTGCATAATATCTGTAGGTTTAATTTTGTTAATATAGAAATGTCCAAAGTAGGGAAGAATTCTTGTTTCTAACATTCTGCAATATCTTTTATATGTTGAAGGTGCAAGTTCTTTTGAACCATAATCTCTTTTCCATATTTCAGTGAATTCAGAAAATTTAAGAGATTTTCCTTCAATTACAAGACCGTTTTGAACATCAGCAACAAATTTAGCAAGTTCTATTTGAGCATCTTTTTTAGTTCCGTGTATTGTTTTTGTATGCTTAATTATATTTCCATTTAAGTCATAGCCATTTGTACATACTAACCTGTAACTATCTTTTCCTCTTTTTTCAATACTCCCAGCCATTACCTTTTTCACCTCCTTTCAGGCATACCTATGGGTGGGAGAGGATGTATATATATGTTAACAATATAAATCATATAATAAATGATAACGAATGTCAATATATATTACAAGATTTCTAATAAAATGACAAAATCAAATATAAAAATATAACAAAATACATAAAGTTATTAGAAAAAAACTAATAAAACTTGACAAAAATATTTTTTTATGATATAACTATTAACATAGAAAGAAGGTAAATATGTTTACAAGTATATATTTAGATAATTTTTTGGGAATATCAGCACCCATAGAGTTAGATTTTATTTCTAGAAGTAGAAATAAAGAAGAAAATTCATCAGTAGCAAAAATTGAAGATGGAATATATATAAACAAAATTATAGGAATAATCGGCGGAAATGCAAGTGGAAAGACAAGTATTTTAACAGCAATTAATTTAATTGGAAATATTTTAACTACTCCAATTTGCCAGTTTGATACTGAGGATAAGTTTAAATACATTCAAGAATTAATAGATAAAGATCCTAGTCCTGAAAATCGAAAGTTAATGTATGATTTTTTTAATGATGTTAATTCTTCTATAGATATTTCTTTCCAAAATCAAAGAAGAAAAAATGAAAATACGGTTTTTAAAGTTGAAATGTATATAATAGATAAAAAAGAAGAACTAAGCGGATATTATACATATAATTTAGAATTAAATGGAATAAAGAAAAGAATAGAAAAAGAATATTTAGGATATAGAAAAAAATATAAAGATAAAGTAGAAACAATAATTGATATTAATGATGCTAAAGAAGGACAAGTGTATTATATAAATAGATATTTTAAAAATATAGCAGATATAGATAATACAAAAAAAGAGGAACTTGAAAGAAAATACAAATTTACTAAAACATTTGTAACACATTATATTGAAAATTCTGCTAATATATCTACATCTGAAGAACATAATCCTGAAAAATTAAAGTTTATAGATTGGTATAAAAAATCACCAGACACAGTAAGAACATTAGTTAGAGTTGTTGATCCTAAGATTAAAGATGTAATGATTGATACAGATAATAAATATGAAGAATTGTTATTTATACTTAAAGATGGAAGTAAAATTACAAGAAACATGTTATCAACTGGTACAGAAAGGTTTTTAAATACAATAAGAAATGTTAATAAAATCATAGATAAAAATGGAATTTTGATAGTTGATGAAATAGAACAAAATTTACATAAGGATTTAGTAGGGTTAATAATTAGATTATTTGGTGAAATGTCAAAAAACAATTCGCAAATTATTTTTACAACTTTAAGTCCAGAGATTTTTGATATTTCAAATAAATACAACAAAAAAATATTTAAACAGGATTCAATATTTATTTTAAATAGTGATTATGATGACATTAAAATTGATAAATTGATAGATTTAAAAATAGATGGAGAAAGAGTTAAGGGAGATGCTTCTGTAGCTAATTTATATAAAAGCAGAAAGATATCTGTACATCCAAATACTGAACAAATAAAAATTTTCTTAGAAAACTTTAATAATTGACTTTTATAAACAAGTCGTTAAAGAAGTTTAAATAAAATAAAAAATAAAAAAAGAACCAAGCGAATGTTGGTCCAATATAAATGTATATATTAATCTCCCCAGATCATACATACATTTATATTATAATACAATTTGTTGTATTTGTAAATACGAAACATTTGTCTGGTTCTGGAAAGGAGGACCAAAATGTTTTGTTATATTATAATGAAACAACTAGAATAAGATGGTCTTAAGAAATTAAGACTATTTTTTATTTTAGGAGGAAAAAAGATGAAAGTAAAAGTATTAAGTTCACAACAATGTGAAGATAAAAATGCAAATAATGGAGATTGCTTTATTCTCGATGACGGAAGAGAATTAGTGTTATATGATTGCGGATGTGAAGATTATGCAAATTATGTAATGAATTATATGAAAGAAAAAGGATATGAAAAGGTAAAAATAGTGTTGTCGCACAATGATGATGATCATTTTAAGGGAATACCTGTATTAATAGAAAAAGAAAAAGTATCAGAAATTACAACAGTATTGTTATTAAAATATGTAGATGAACTTCTTGAAAAAATAGATGATAAAAGAAAAAACAGAGAATCTATAAAAAGACAGATAACTGATATGTATGACAATATAAAACAACTAAGTGGAAATAATCTACATGATGCATTTGTTCATAAAAATATTACGGACGAAATAGAAATATCTGGACCAGGAAAAGATTACATACTAGATGCAGCAGCAAAAGGACTAGATACTACAGAAGGAGATACAATAGACGGAGAAACTATAACAAATGCTACAAGTATACATGCAAAAGTTAAATTGGGTAATAAATATATATTATTAACAGGAGACTCTAGTTTTGAATCCATTATGAAAGAAAATTTAGATGACTTTGAAATTATTCAATTATCTCATCACGGAAAAAAAGAAATTGCCGAAAAGATATTTGAAGAGCTAGAGGATAAACCTGATGAAACATATATTATTTCAGATAATACAGGAAATTCAAATGGGGGTTCAGATAAATTAGATACAAAAGGCTATAAAGTTATGAATACTAAAGATGATGGTATGCTTTCTTTAGATAATAATAGCAGAAGTCTTAATAGCAGTAGTAAAGGAACATTAAATGACATATTTGATTTGTAAAAATAATATTACAGAACAAGAAATTGATAGTAGACGAAAGTATATATATGATGTTTTCCATATATACACTTTCGTAGATACTAAAAATTCAGATGAGAATGTAATAGTATTAAAAAGCATGCCATATACAGACATAGATTTATTTTTAATAATAGGACATAATAATACTACAAATAAGTTTTTAGAGATGCACTATAAAGAAATAAAAGAAAAGAACGTTTTAATTATTTCATGCTATACAAAACATTTTTCAAGTATTAAACTATTAAAAGATAAAAGGATCTATACACCGATCGATGGAGAAGAAACAAAAACATATTACGGAGAAGAGTATGGATTTGATTTTGAAATTACATTTGAAGAAATACGCTTATATAGAAATAGAAAATTAGATTTAGAAGAACTACTAAACAAAATATTTAGGAGAAATCAAGTATGGAAAAATTAATTGAAAAAATTGATGAATATAATATATTTAATTTTATTTTACCTGGATTAATCTTTACGTATTTACTTAAATACTATGTCGGAATAGATATATTTCAAGAAAATTTAATTGAAATGATATTTATATACTATTTTACAGGTTCAATAATTAGTAGAATAGGATCAATTATTATAGAAAAAATTCTAATCAAATGTAAATTTATTAAATATGCTCCTTATGAAGATTATATTAAAGCAAATGAAAAAGATAAAAAGATAAGTCAATTGCTAACTGTTAATAATATGTATAGAACTATTTGTTCAGGTTTTATATTATTAATTATACTAAGAATAATAAAAGAGCTATTTAACAAATGGAATTTATCAATGGGTATATTAAATACAATTTTGATGATTACAATAATGCTGTTATATTTGTTTTCTTATAGAAAACAAACGAAATATATAGAAAAAAGAATTGAAATTAACAAGTAATAAAAATAGCACGTAAGTGCTATTTTTATTTATCTTGTTCATTTACCCATTTTGCAAATTCTTTATTAGAAATTTTTCCAGAGCATACATCTTTATACATTTGTTTTCCAGTTTTTCTATATTCTTCCAAATCTTTTTGATACATATCTATTTCGGGATTTCGTTTAGCTCTAAGTTGTTTTCTACTTCCAATTTTTCTATATTTATCATATGTTGTATCATTTTCTTTTTT
>CALVKV010000159.1 GCA_944333305.1 uncultured Bacilli bacterium | reverse complement strand
GTTTTGAGAAAATCAGCATGGAAAAGGCCCAGGAATCTTACCGGAATATGATAAAACAGATTCGAGAAATGTTTTAGGAGGAATGATACTATGGATTATAGCAGCGCAGCACCGTCCGAAGTACGCCGCCTGATTCGGGAAGGCATACTGACCGGACAGACTTCCGGCATGTGCGCAGGATATGCCCAGGCAAACCTGGTCATTTTACCCAGAGAACTGGCTTACGATTTTCTGCTGTTTACCCAGCGCAATCCCAGGCCCTGCCCTGTTCTGGAGGTCAGTGATGTTGGAAGCCGCTCTCTCCGGTTTCTTGCGAAAGATGCCGATATTGCACGGGATTTCCCCCGCTACCGTATCTATGAAAAGGGAATTCTGACCGGAGAATATACGGATGTTTCGGATTTCTGGCGGAAGGATCTGGTCAGTTTTCTGATTGGCTGCAGTTTTTCCTTTGAATCCGAGCTTCTGGAAGCCGGCATTCCCGTGCGCCAGATTGAAGAACAGAAGAACGTGCCCATGTACAACACCAGTATTCCCTGCGAACCGGCAGGTATTTTTCACGGAAACATGGTTGTAAGCATGCGTCCCATTCCCTATGAGCTTGTAACAAAGGCCGTGCAGGTAACAGCGGCCATGCCCAGGGTCCACGGCGCGCCTGTTCACATCGGCAGTCCGGAAGCCATCGGCATTACGGATATTTCCCATCCGGACTACGGCGACAGTGTTACCATCCGTCCCGGTGAGGTACCGGTATTCTGGCCCTGCGGTGTAACACCACAGAATGTTATCATGAACACAAAGCCGGAGTTCGTCATCACACATGCACCGGGGCATATGTTTATCAGCGATGTGAAAAATGTAAATCTGAAATACTGATGTTGTCAGGTATTTTTCTGAAGGAAAAGAGGCGTCTGTTATGTATAAAATTGATTTGAACTGCGATTTGGGGGAAAGCTTTGGTACATATAAACTGGGTATGGACGACCAGGTGATTCCTTATATCTCTTCTGCAAATATTGCCTGCGGCTTTCATGCCTCAGATCCTCTGGTCATGTCTGATACCGTAAAACTGGCCGCCCGCTTTCATACGGCTGTAGGCGCTCATCCGGGCTATCCGGACCTGGTGGGCTTTGGACGCAGGAATATGAATGCGTCTCCGAAAGAGGTAAAGGCCATGATTCAGTACCAGATTGGGGCACTGGAGTCCTTTTGCCGGGCAAATGGCATTTCCATGCACCATGTAAAACCGCATGGCGCCATGTATAATATGGCAGGTAAAGATGAGGCACTGGCCCAGGCTGTGGCAGAAGCTGTCTATGAGGTCAATCCCGACCTGATTCTGCTGGCTCTTTCCGGCAGTAAAATGATTGACGCCGCCAGGAAGCTTGGTCTCCGGGCAGCAAGTGAAGTGTTTGCGGACCGGGCCTACGAAGACGACGGTTCTCTGGTTCCCCGCTCAAAAGAAGGCTCCATGATAACCGATGAAAATCTGGCTATCGAGAGAGTTATCCGTATGGTAAAAGAGCAGAAAGTAACTTCCATTCACGGAAAAGATATCCCCATTCAGGCCGATTCCGTCTGTGTACACGGGGACGGTCCCAAGGCTCTCACGTTTGTAAAGAAGCTCAGGGAAGCCTTTGATAAAGAACATATTCTTGTAGAAACATTTCAGCCGGGTCTGCGTTAATCCGGACCCGGCCGCATTTTTCGCGAAACATATAACAGGCGGGAATCCTCTTCCCGCCTGTCATACTATTTTACTAAATCTGCCAGTTTTTCCACTGCCTTCTCTTCTATTATACAGGATTCATGCTCCTGTAAAAACAGTTCGGATATGGCGTTCTGTTCCACCATTCCGTCAAATTCTTCTGCTGAGACGATTCTCCCGGCAGCCTTCCGTCCCTCCTCTGTATTCTGAAAGTCCATCATCAGATAATAGACGTCGCTGTTTTTATACAGCCTGCTCCCGCTGGCCTTGTCTCTGCCAAAAATACCGCAGAACTGAATCACATTATCCAGGGACGGAAACAGTATCTGGTAGGAAAGGACCGGGCCCTCTCCTTCCATTTTCTCCATCTCGGCCGGCATAAAACCGGGCGCCTCCTCCCGGCTGACACCAGGTGCAGAGGCCTCATCACAGGATATTGACAGGAGCAGACTCTTATCCGGAAGAAACGCACCGTAAAAGTTCTGTACACTTCCCTCCACAGGCATCCCCAGTACTTCTTTTCCCTTCTCCAGAAGCAGATTTAAAAATTCCTGGGTTTTCTCCCGGTTTTGTGTCAGCTCCAGTATATTATACCCCAGGTCCTGAATCTCCTGATGAGAAATCAGGCAGTTCATCCGGGTATCTGTAATCTTCCAAAAAGTCATACGCTCACCTCCAGACTGTGAAATCCCTTCTGTTCTATATGTTATATAACATCGTGGAGGTTCTGTCAATCTTTTTTTCTGACTTTATATTCTTTTCATATTTATCTGCCCGGCGCCGTTACATCTTCATCCGTTTAATGACTTTCAGCCGGGTAAACTCTTCCCGTTCTTTCTCTTCCAGGGCGTTAGTAATACTGTATACCAGCGTCTCATAATTGGGAATGGTAATGTTT
>CALVKV010000158.1 GCA_944333305.1 uncultured Bacilli bacterium | reverse complement strand
ACGGCTACCGCTGCACCGTCTGCGGCTATGTGTACGAGGGGGAGTCCCTGCCGCCGGACTTCCGGTGCCCCCTGTGCAATGCCCCGGCGGAGAAGTTCGTGAAAATCGAAAAATGATGAACAAGCCCCGCGCCGTCTTAGCGCGGGGCTTGTTTTTGGAGGAGCTGTATGGTACAGTGGGGAAAAGGAGGCGGCAGATATGAAAAGACTTGCCTGCGGGCTTCTTTCGGCCATGCTGCTGGCCGGTACAGCGGCGGCGCTGGAGCCCATCAGCCAGCCCATTGCCACCAGCGGATACACCTACTATGCCATCCAGGCGGACGGCACTCTGCTGGCCTGGGGGGACAGCTTCCACGGCGCGGTGGGTCCCACGGACCAGGACCCGCTGCCCTGGGAGGAGGCCAATGTCCTGCTGGAGAATGCCCGGTATGTGGACGCGGGATTCGTCATGGCAGCCGCTATTGACGAGAACGGTGTCCTCTGGGGCTGGGGCGGCCATGCTGGCCGGACCTTTGGCGAGGAGGAACCCTACCGGCTGCTGGAGGACGTGGTGTCTGTATCGGTGATGGACGCGACGTGCGCCGCCCTGCGGGCCGACGGGACGGTGTGGACCTGGGGCGCCCGGTCTGGGAAGTCCCTGGAGGCCCATCAGGACGATCCCTTCTATCCGCCCGCTCAGGTGCTGGACCACGCAGTCCAGCTGCTTGGGGATTTGGCAGTGAAAGAGGATGGGACGCTGGTGCGGGTCTGGTTTGACGGGGACACCTGTACCACGGCACCTTTGATGGAACATGTGGCCGCCGTGGGCAGTCTATACAGCGGCGTCCATGACCCTGCCATGCTGGTCCAGGGGCTGGATGGCAGTCTCTGGCGCGTGCCCTGGGAGAACAATCTGTCGGATACGATCCAGTGGCAGTCTCTGGGGCAGCCGGAAAAATTGCTGGAGGACGTGGTGCAGTTCACCGGCCGCACCGCTGTGACGGCGGACGGCACCCTCTGGGCTTGGGGCCATCAGCGTCCAGCCATGCTGCGGGATGGCCGGGTGGACCCGGAGGACCCTTACGGCTGGAAGCACTACGATGACGTGGTGAGAATCACGGACGGCGTCATTTCCGCCGTCGCCTGCGGAGACCGGACCCTGGCGGTGCTGGCAGACGGTTCCCTGTGGCAGCTCCCCAGCGCCGGGTTTCTCCCGGAATGGGAGGAATCGCCGGATCGGAGCCCCGCTGTGCCGGAAAAGCTGCTGGACCAGGTCCGGATGCCGTCTCCGGCCCCAGCTTGGGCGGCGGAGGCTCCGGCACCCGCCGTGGTGGAGTCGGCCTCCCTTGCGGCGTGGGAGGCCCGGCAGGCCGCCGCAGCTGAGGCGGAGATGGAAACGGATTTGCCGTCTGCCCAGGAAGAGACGCCAGCGGAAGGTGCCCGGGAACAGGGGCTCCTGGAGCTGGGCGTCCTTGCGGCTTCCCTCGCGGGGCTGGTGCTGGCGGCCTGGATGCGGGGCCGAAAGCGGTGAGACACTGGAGAAGAAGCGCCTGCGGAGACTCCGCAGGCGCTTCCTTTCCTTTAGTTGTTCAGGGGCCGGATTTCCAGATAATAGCGGGGCTGTGCCAGGTCCAGCGTCACCTCTGTGACGCCGTTTTCCAGGTCGAAGCCCAGGTTCTGGCGGACGATCTCGATGGCATCCGTATTCACCAGGGCGGCGTTTTGGCTGGTGAAGTCCAGAGTGGAGCCTAGGGCCGTCACCAGATCATAGCCCTGGAGGCCCACGTTCTCCGAGCCGGAGCATCCATAGTCGTAGCTGGGCTCCTTCCACAACTCCGCCGAGACAGTGACGCTGCCGCCTGCCGGAACCGTGACCGGGAAGGCCAGGTACAGCACCCGCTCCTGGACCAGTACATCCCAGAGAAAGTCGTCCAGCCGCCCGTCGGTGTAGCGGTCCGCCGGTGTGTCAGCCAGGAGACCGGAGGTCAGAAGCGCCTCGGTCACCACCCATTGGTACAGGGGAACCGGCAGCTGATCCAGTCCCGGCCACTGGAAGGTTTGGCGGTTGTCATTCAATTCCGCCCGGCACAGTTCCGTCAGCACCACATCCAGGGTGGTCTCCTCCCGGGTGACGGTGCAGGAGACGCCGTCGATCTCCTCCTCGCAGGCGCCGTTGGCATAGCCCTGCAGGGTATAGGATTCGAGGTCCTCCCCCAGGACTACCAGCAGCTTTACCTCGGACTCATTGCGAATCCCGTCGGGCACAAAGTAGTCGTACTGCCGCCAGCCAGTTTCCGTGTCCTGCGTGAGTCCGTTGAAGCCGTAGGAGAGGACGACGGTCATCTCCGGGTCGATGGTGAACTCCACCGCCTGGGTGGCGGCGTCGTATTCCGCCAGGGGTGCTTCAAAGTCCGAAAACCGGTACACGGTCACGGGAATGTCCAGGGCCGGGGTTTCTCCCAGGGCCTGGGAGAAATACTGGCCGTCCTCCAGTAGGGCCGCATAGTCCTCCCAGCTGTCAGGCGGGTCCAGATTCCAGGTGGAGCCGTCGTCCACTCCCGCATCCCGGAAGCCGCCGGCATAGGCCCCGGCATGCAGGGTGGTGTCTGCCGCTTCTCCATCCACCGTGACAGCGGGCTGGATCG
>CALVKV010000157.1 GCA_944333305.1 uncultured Bacilli bacterium | reverse complement strand
AAATCCAGAAATCCAATTTCTTTCATTGCGGGGATTCCATTTGCAAACAGAAATATACAGATGAGGGCTACCGCCAGTACCGAAGCACAGGCGGCAACCGCAAATACACCCCGCATGAATTTTTCACTCCATGCTTTCATTCACTTGCCCTCAATTATTATTCAGCAATCTCATCCCATGTTACAGTCTCACCGGTAAAGATAGATTTTACCTGGTCGCTTGTTAAATCGTCTGTCGGGTTCGCATTGTTTACGATAACTGCGATACCGTCTGTGGCAATTACAGTAGCTGTCAGCTGAGAAGCTTCTTCCTCTGTCAGCTCACGGGAAGCCATACCGATGTCACAGATTCCATCGATAGCAGAGGTCATACCTGTTGTAGAGTCGCTCTGGTTGATTTCAACAGTCGCTCCACTGTTTACTTCCTGGTATGCTTCTGCCAGTTTTTCCATAACCGGTGTTACAGAAGAAGAACCTGCAACGGTTACGGTACCGGTAGCTCCGTTGGATTCAAAAGGAGTGGTATCGCTCAGCGGAATGTATCCATTGTCAGATACAACAGCCTGGCCTTCTTCACTCAGAATGAAGTTGATGAAATCCTGAGCCACATCAGATACTTCTGAGTTGCAATGTTGAACGGTCTGGAAATCTTGTAGTCACCGGACTCAATGTTTTCTTCTGTAGCTTCAGCGCCGTCGATGCTGACTGCTTTTACGCTGTCGCCAAGAGAACCAAGAGATACGTATCCAATGGCATACTCATCACCTGCTACGGAAGACATCATAACTTCGGTGCTGTTTGTGATGTTTGCATTGGTAGTTGTCATATCAACCTTCTCGCCGTCCTGCTCTTCTTCAATTTCGAACAGTTCTACGAAAGCTCCTCTTGTACCGGAACCATCCTCTCTGGAAATTACAGAGATGTCATTGGAAGAATCCCAGGAAGAAGCGCTGTCGCTTCCGGAATCGCTGCTGTCGTCAGAGCTTCCGCCGCATCCTACGGCAAGTGTTGCTGTCATCGCTGCTACAAGTGCAAGTGCCATAAACTTTTTGAATTTCATAATTGATTTCCTCCAGTTTTTGTTTTTTATTTTATCCTTGTCACAAGAGCATGATACAGGGTATTTGTTAAATCCAAAATCTGCCGTTTGTTAAATCTATGTAAAATTCTTTTCCAGAAAAAAAGACTGCTTTCGTTTCCGAAAACAGTCTTTTTATGATTTTCTTTTTACTGTGAACCTGCCAAAACCGGATTTTCCTGCTTCAGCCTCTCCCTTTCTTTCTCTGCTTCCTCTTCCTGATGGATGCAGGAGAGAATCGCTTCGTTCAGGGAGAGCATCTTCTCATCCAGCGCAGAGACCATCTCCGCGCATTCCCTCAGTTCTTTACTGATATATTCCGGAGCCTTCCCTTCAAACTTGTAATAAATCTTATGCTCCAGACTGGCCCAGAAATCCATCGCAATGGTCCGAATCTGAATCTCTACTTTGGTATCCACCACGCTGTCCGAGAGAAATATCGGAACAGACACCAGCATATGATAACTCTTGTATCCGCTTTCCTTCGGATTTTTTATGTAATCCTTAATAGAAAGAACCTTTAAGTCGCTCTGGTTTCCAATCATCTCCGCCAGCCGGTAGATATCGGAGGTAAAGGAACAGATTAGCCGCACGCCTGCAATGTCATTGACATACCGGACCATGTTTTCTATGGAAGTCTCGTATCCGTACCGCTTCAGCTTCTTAACGATGCTTTCCGGCGTCTTGATTCGCGTCTTAATGTGCTCAATCGGATTATACCTGTGCACATGCTGAAATTCATCGTTCAGAATTTCCAGCTTGGTTCCCACTTCCTTCAGGGCTGAGTTATATAAAAACATTACGGTTTTCCAGTCGTCCACATCATCGTAGTTTTTAATTGCTTCCTGCATATAACTTTTCCCCTTTTTTTACTGCTTCTTTTAGTATAACATGCCCCCCCTTTTACTGGCAAGTACCGCTTCTGTTTTCTCACCGTCTCTTCCTATCTCTCAATTCCCTTCCGTGCAGCAGTCCCCCTGTCATAGGGATGCCGGATTTTTTTCATTTCCGTAACATAATCTGCCGCGTCTTCCAGCGCAGACGTCAGATAATTCCCCGTCAGAACCACCTCGGTATGCTCCGGCCGGTTTTTCAGAAATTCCAGAACCTGCCCTTCCTCCAGAAGTCCCGCCCGCAGGGCATAGAGTACCTCATCCAGCACAGCCACGTCAAATTCTTTCAGCTGCGCCGCCGTCTGCTCCAGAAGTTTCCGGCAGGCTTTCCGGGTCTGCTCCAGCTCTTCCTCATTCATCTGAAAGGTGAATTTTTTTACAGGAAATCCCACATTCCAGACCACGCCGGGGAGCGTTTTCAGTATCCCGGCCTCCCCCGAGGTGCCGTCCTTTAAAAACTGCACAAAATACACCCGAAGGCCATTTCCGGCCGCCCGGAGGGCAAGCCCTGCCGCCGCTGTGGTTTTCCCTTTTCCGTCT
>CALVKV010000156.1 GCA_944333305.1 uncultured Bacilli bacterium | reverse complement strand
TTAAAGTTAATCTCCCCTACATAAGTATTACTTTCATGTTTTAAGACTTTAACAATTCTACCTTCTACTCTATCAAGCCCTTTTTTATTTACAAACTCAACTATTACCAAGTCCCCATGTAAAGCCCCATTTATATTTTCTTTAGGAATATAAATATCTACATCAGAATCATCTACATCAACAAAACCAAATCCTTTTTTATTAGAATGAAATATTCCTTTAAGTAGATGGCTATCTTCAAATAACATATATTTATCTTTATTAGTATGATAAATTAATGTTTCAAGTTCAAGTTCTTTAAGTACTTTTAATAACTCTTCAAGATTATCACTACCTAGTTTTTCTTCAATCTCAAAAACACTAAGACTTTTACCTGCTTCTTCTAATATTTTTAATATATCTTCTCTCATTACAATCACCCTCGATTCTTATTACCATTGTACTCTATATTTAACACAATGTAAAAGAAAAAAGACAATATTTCATGTCTTTTACATAAACGAAGATACTAAACAGATAATAAAGAAAGCTGCTCCTAATACCATTGTTATTCTAGTAATAACTAACTCACTACCTCTTTCTTTTCTATTCTTAAATAAATCAGTAGAGTTACCTGAAAGAATTTGGGCAGCACTTTCAGCTTTACCACTTTGTAATAGTACAATTATTATTAATAGTATTGATATAATTAATAAAGCTATTTGCATAGTTTACACCTCCATTTTAAGCATTTCAAACTGTTAATATAATAGCATAAACACTAATTAAATGCAACTAAGATTTGGCTTTATTCTTTGGTTTAAAATGATTATTATTCAATAGTTCCTCATAATTACCTGTTTTAGAAATAATATTATAACCATGTTCTAATCTGAACTTCTTTCTATCTTCAGCTTTCATAATAAGTAATTCATCTGCAATATCCATATGTAATATACCATCTAAATGATCATACTCATGAGATAATACAGTCGCTTCAAAACCTTCAAATGTTTCAGTATGTTTATTACCATCAATATCAAAATATTCCAAAGTAATTTTATATGGTCTTCTAACATGTCCAAAATTATCTAAACAACTAGCACAGCTTTCCCAATAATCAGTTAACCCTTCTCTAGAAGTTATAACAGGATTTATTAGAACTCTCGCTTCATTATAATTTTTCTCATCATCACTAACACTATCATCTTGAATTTTATTTACTATATCTAAATTAGTATTTTTTAAATAAATTATTCTCTTAGGAATACCCAACTGTACTGCCGCCATAGCAAGTACTTCATTTTCTTTACAATACTCGTCTAAAATAGTGATATCCTTTTCTAAAGATTTATCATTAAAATCTACAGGAAGAGAAACTTGTCTTAAATATTCTTCATTATCTGCAATAGTTACTGCTTTAATATCATTCATCTAAATAACCTCCAATTATACAGAAAGAGCCTATCTACTAAGCTCTTCTTCAATTCTCATTAATTGATTATATTTACAAATTCTATCTGTTCTTGACATAGAACCAGTCTTGATTTGACCTAAATCAAGTCCAACAGCAAGATCTGCAATAGTAGTATCTTCAGTCTCTCCACTTCTATGAGAAATAACCGTTTTATAATTATGCGCTTTAGCAAGTTCAATAGTTTCAAGTGTCTCAGTGATAGTACCAATTTGGTTTACTTTTAATAGTATGGCATTACCAGCTTTATTATCGATACCTTTTTGTAGACATTCTTTATTAGTAACGAATAAATCATCTCCTACTAGTTGAATCCTGTCTCCAAGTAATTCTGTTACTTTACTAAATCCTTCCCAGTCATTTTCATCTACTGGATCTTCAATAGAAATAATAGGATAAGTATTAACTAAATCTTCATAATATTTAATTAATTCATCAGTACTAAGTACTTTACCTTCACCTTCAAGATTATATTTACCATCACTATAGAACTCTGATGCAGCAACATCAATGGCATAACAAACATCTTTTCCTGGTTCATATCCAGCTCTTTTTACTGCTTCAGTAATTAACTCAAATCCTTCTTTATTAGTTTTAAGGTTAGGAGCAAAACCACCTTCATCTCCAACACTAGTAGCATATCCCTTCTCTTTTAAAACATTCTTAAGACTATGGAATACTTCAGCACCTACTCTAACTCGCTCATGAATAGTATCTCTTTGAGGAATAATCATATACTCTTGAAAATCTAATGAGTTATCAGCATGAGCACCACCATTTATAATATTCATCATAGGAACTGGTAAAGTTTTACCATCACCAACATATTCATATAACTCTTTAAAAGAAGCTTTAGCTGCTGCCTTTAAACAAGCCATAGAAACACCAAGTATTGCATTAGCACCTAATTTACTCTTAGTCTTAGTGCCATCTAACTCTAACATTTTATAGTCTATTTCTTTTTGTTTAGTAACATCCATTCCAATTAGATTATCATGCAAAACAGTATTAACATTATTAACAGCATTTAATACTCCTTTACCATTAAATCTACTCTTATCTCCATCTCTCATTTCTAAAG
>CALVKV010000155.1 GCA_944333305.1 uncultured Bacilli bacterium | reverse complement strand
ATAGTAAAGGTTTCTTTTTCTATTGACATGAATTATCTATTATGATACATTATAAACAGATGGGAGACTTGTTAAAAAAGATGGAGAAAAGGAGGCTGTAAAATTTCTGAAAAAAGTATAAATTTTATAAATTGCAGGTAGACTTTAAGATGAGTTTTATATTTTCATCTAGTGAATTTACTAAATTGTTATCTGTTTTTAGAGTTAATTTTTAAAATTGCCTTTTTGCATTAGTTTTATACATTTGTTACAACTATTGCAGAGAGGAGGGATATTATGAATAAAACACCTAGATTTATTTCATTAATGGCAGATACAACCGCAAAAGCACTAATTAAAGATGATCATTATAGATGGTTTTATGAAGAGGTAATTAAGTTTAAAACAGGTGTTGATTTAAAAGGGTATCAGTTAATGGATCCTGAACTTAATACTGGTAATAAAGGTAAAGATTATAGATTAGATTTAATCTTTATTAATAAGACTAAGTTATTTAACTTAGAATTAAATCAATTTGTTTATCCACATACCTTTATTAAAAGTCTTAAATATGCTTTAAGATTAGCAGGAAATGGCTATATCAAAGGACAACAATATTATCAAAGATTTGTAACTCAACTTAACCTAAACTATAAAATAATGAGTGATAAAGTAAAAAGAAGGTACTCGAGAGACTATAAGTTAGAAGATTGTAAATGTAAAGATAAACTTAAAGATATAAGAGTAGTAACAACAAATTTATTAGACTATAAAGGAATAGTCTATGATGGTACAAATAAATATGAAACATATTTATCTATGTTAACAGCCGAATCTTATGAAGAGATGGAAAGAATAGTAGGAGATTTAAAGGAGGGTAAAATAATTATGGAAAAGTTAAAAGAATTAGGATTAGACGATGAATTTGGTGCAATATATGATGAAGAGATAGTTCATAAAATGGAGATTAATTCTGCTAGAAGTGATGGTAGAAAAGAAGGTGCTAAAGATGAGAAAAAATCTATCGCTAAAACTATGTTAAAAGCAGGAGAAAGTGTTAATAAAGTAATGAGCTATACTGGTTTAAAGAAAAAAGATATTAAATTGTTAATGTAAAAAAGAGAAAACTAAAACTATATCTATTGAATTAAGACATAGGTCTCTTGTTTAATTAAAAGAAAGTAGGATAATTATGGAAAAATTAAAAGAATTAGGATTAGATGATGAGTTTGGAGCGTATTATGATGCAGAGATAGTACATAGAAAAGAGATAAATTCTGCTAGAAGTGATGGTAGAAAAGAAGGTGCTAAAGAAAGAGAAAAATCTATCGCTAAAACAATGTTAAAAGCAGGAGAAAGTGTTAATAAAGTAATGAACTATACGGGTTTAAAGAAAAAGGAAATTAAAATGTTAATGTAATACCTAACAAAACTGTAATAAAATTTACAGTTTTTTTGTGATATAGTTTTATTGAAAGGAAGATTTGTATGGAAGTTTTAAAAGTTAATAATTTAAAAAAATATTATGGTAATAATACTAATATTACTAAAGCTTTAAATAATATATCATTTACTGTTAGTAATAATGAATTTCTTGCTATTATGGGTGCAAGTGGTAGTGGTAAAACTACTTTACTTAATACAATATCTACAATAGATTCTGTTACTAGTGGTAATATCATTATTAATGGAGTTGATATTACTAATTTAAAAGAAGAAGAACTATCTAACTTTAGAAAAGAGAATCTTGGTTTTGTTTTTCAAGACTTTAATTTACTTGATACTCTAACTATTAAAGAAAATATTGCCTTATCTCTTATAATCAATAAAGAAGATAAAAATAAAATAGATAAGTTAGTCTTAGATATTAGTAAAAAACTAGGTATTGAAGATATTTTAAATAAATATCCTTATGAAGTAAGTGGAGGCGGGAAACAAAGATGTGCTAGTGCAAGAGCTCTTATTAATAATCCTAAACTAATACTTGCAGATGAACCTACTGGAGCCTTAGACTCTCGTAATGCAAGAGTCTTATTAGAAACCTTTAAAGAAATGAATGAAGAGTTAAATGCCACTATTTTAATGGTTACTCATGATGCTTTTTCAGCAAGTTATGCAAATAGGGTTTTATTTATTAAAGATGGGAAGATATTTAATGAAATAATTAAAGGACAAAAAATGCGAGGAGAGTTTTATGATGAGATTATAGATGTTTTAACATTACTTGGAGGAGATTTAAAATAATGCTTTTTAAACTTGCTATAGGTAATGCTAAAAGAAGTATAAAAGACTATTTAATTTATATAGTTACTATAACTATAGCATTTTCCCTTATGTTTTCTTTTAATCTTATCTCTAACTCAAAAGATATTCTTGATTTAGCAGATATGATGAAAAACTTTCGTATCGCAGTTGTTTTTGTTAGTTTAATAGTTTGCTTTGTCTTAGGATTTTTAATTAATTATATGATTAAATTTATCTTTAAAAGACGTAGTAAAGAGTTTGGACTATATCTATTACTTGGTATAAGTAAGAAAGATATTTCTCTTATGTTTATTTTAGAAAACTTAATACTAGGGTTTATATCTTTGCTTCTTTCATTCTTTGTAGGTATTTTACTTAGTACAATTATATCTAGCA
>CALVKV010000154.1 GCA_944333305.1 uncultured Bacilli bacterium | reverse complement strand
TACTCACAACAAAAAAGCACTTATGCTTTTTTGTATTCACTTTAGCAACTACCAAGAAGAAACCAGAGGGAGAGAGCGGAGTAGAATTAGGTGTAATAATCCCATTTGTTAAAAATAGAATTATTACACCTATGTATGCAGAAACCGTCGGTCGTTCGCCTCGTTTCATAGGTAGTCTAGTAAGTAGCATTGCTACTATAATTGCTGATACTACTTTGTATCTTTGTTCATACTTGCCCAAACTTTTTGCAATTACAAATCCATTTCAAGTTTTGCCACCGAATACTCTTTTATTATTGTGAGTCTGTGTTCTAAAATCTCACTCACGCACTTTGTATAATTAGACTGCTTATACAAATACGAATGAACTTTATAGCATCGGCTCATTACACCAAACACTTTTTAAGAGGTGTTGCATTTCTCTTTTGGACAACAAAAAAAGACTACTCATAGCTTAAATGCTACAAGCAGTCTAATTTGTTTTTAATCCTATTTAATTAAGCCTCAAAATTGGTTTTAAGGTATTTTTATTTTAAAGTAAAGTAACTTTATCTCTTGTCAATGATAAACTATAAAATCTTCCTAATGTTTTCCTAACACTTTCCTAACATCTTATTCAATTTTTAGTAATATTTCATAACTATTTATAATACTAACACTTAATTAAATAACCTTGAAAACACTTGAATTAAAAGCTATTTACTGATGTTAAGTAACAATAAATGTTAAATACTCCATTATTCTTAAAATCCTGCGGGACTTATACTCCCGTGCGGGTTCGACTCCCGCCATCTGCACCATAGTAATATCAAGGGTTTGGTTACATTCACTTGATATTATTTTTTTATCTATTTTTTTAAAAGTTCTAATGAAAGTTCTAATGAAATTGTTAGAAGTTTGATAGAACTTATTAAGCAATGTTCATTTTACTTAATATATTATTCATAGTCTTAGCCGATTTTTCTTTTGCTGTAGTATCTAAATGAGCATAAATATTAGCAGTAGTATTATATGAACTATGACCTAACCACTCTTGAATCTCTTTCATACTTATACCATTTGCAAGTAAGATACTAGCACAACTGTGTCTTAAATTATGAAGTGTAATTCTTCTCAATCCTACACTTTTTATAAATTTTGGAACTTTATCAGTTATTGTATCAGGTTTTAGCAATTCGCCATCATCTTGAACACAAATATAGTTATCTTTATTTTTATATGTATTTCCATACAGTTTTTTATTTTTATCTTGTCTAGCTTTCTCTTTAAGTAGCAATTCCCTAATACTATCAATTAAAGGTAATGACCTATAACTAGATTTGTTTTTCATTTTATCTTTTTGAACTATAACTCTTTTATTTTTAATTGTAGCCTGTGTAACCTTATGCTTTATGGTAAAAGTATTATTGGTAAAATTTATGGCTTCCCATTTTAGACCTAATATTTCAGACCTTCTAAGACCATAGCATGTAGCTATATTTATTATTATTTCTAATGGTTTTCCTTTTACTTTTTCTAGCAATTCCATAGCTTCATCTTCATTATAGTAACTAGCAATATATTCATCAGGTGGGGCAACTATTGTTTTATCATCAGGATTATAAGGTATAATATCTAATTTTACAGCATCATTTAAAGCCTTATGAATATTTTGATGATAATGATTAACAGTGTTTTTGCTTACTATTTTCCCTTTATTTTTCCCTTTGGTTAATATTCTTTTATATTGAGCATTGTAAAATTCTTGTATGTGTATAGGTTGTAGCTCTCTAAGAGTTATAGCCCTTTCATCAAAGTATGGTGCTATGATTCCTTTAATATTAGTTATATATGTAGAACTAGTAGTATCCTCCTTTTTGCCTACTTGATTTTCAGCCCACTCGAGTAAATAATCAGAAAATTTTTGATTTGCCTTATCAGAATTACTATTTGTATTTATCTTATTACTTTTCTTGTTTAGTTCTTCCTCAAAGTTTTTTCTAATTTCCTCTGCTTTATTGTTTGCTTCTTGATTAGCTTGTTTGTGTAATCTTTTTTGTTTTGGGTCTATATACTTTACTTTTGTCGTGACCCATTTATAATCTCCATTATAGCTTAATTTTTCTTGCTTTTTTAATGGGTCAATCCAATGCAATACTGCATAATAATATGGACTCTTATTTAATTTTGTTTGTGTGCTAACTGTTACTTCTATATACATAATAAATCATTCCTTTCATTTTTATAACAGCTTGGATTTAGCTCACTTTAAATAATCTGTCTATTATATTACCATAAAGTGAGCTTAGAAATCTACTGCCTTTTTAAATATTTGATAACTTCACTTTTTAATATTCGATAATTTTTTCCGCATTTAAAGGCTTTAATTTTATTACAGATTTCAGGAGTTGAAGCCTCTATATCACTTGATATATAAAGAATTTTATATACATAAGTTTTTTTTATTCGTAAAATTTCCATTAAGTCTTTAGTTGTTAAAACATCAGGATAGCTACTTAATAAATTATCTATTATTTCCATTTTAAGTCACACTCCCTTAATGAAAAATTTTCTAATTTTTCAATGCTGTAGTTTCTATCAAAGGTCAAAGGATTTATTCCTAAGCGCCTAATCTTCTTTATATAATTTCTAAAAGTAAC
>CALVKV010000153.1 GCA_944333305.1 uncultured Bacilli bacterium | reverse complement strand
AGTTATCACCCACTTAATATTCCCAATAATACAAACAAAAAGATTAAGCCAAAATTTATTTAGATAAATCAATTTTAGCTTTTACAGATACTCTAACTCCAAAATTCTTTTCTAATTCACCAACAATAGTATTAGCATCTACCCACATTCTCAAACGATAATTAATAGAACTAGTTTTATCAACAGAACCACTATCTAATAACATAGTCCCAGCCACAGTCCCTAAATCAGTACTTTCACTAAGAGGAGTAAAATGTTTAGGTGCCATAACCTCTTCATAAGAATTATTAACTTCTTTTTCTAAGTATAATTTTACTTCATCATTACTAAGAGTAGAAGTCTCAAGTTTTTCTGCTGAAATCTCATAATCAGCAACTACATCGCCTTGAATAGAAGCATTAATAGAAAAATCAAAATATTGATTTTCTAAAGTTAAAGTTCTCCCAACATCATCAGAAATAGGATAAGCATTAGTAATATAAATACCATTAGTATTTTCAGTATAATTTAATGAAACATTACCTGTACTAATAGTATTAACACTATCTTTCTCTTTAGTATAAGTAAAAGTTGCCATAGAAACACCTATAACCATAAGAATAAATATTAAAAGGCAAATAATAATTACAAATATTTTATTATTAGACTCTTTTTTTATAACTTCATTATCATAAATTTGATTATTCATTATTTTACACCCTCTATCATAAGATAATTGTAACACACTAATTTTTTTTGGTAAAGAAAAAGTGTAGGTAACTACACTTAAACTGACATATTAGCATAAACATTTATTCTAATCATGTAAGCTTGACTAATGTCAGGAAGAAAATAATCATCTGAAATCCACATTCTTAAACGATAATTAATACTTTCACTATTTCTAAAATTACTTTCTAAAATAACATATTGATTATTTGGTGCATAAGAAATACTATTAGTAGATTTTAAAGAGGAAACTTTAACAGGTGCAACAACTTGATTTTCTTTATTACCATCAAGACTAGTTAAATAAACTTTAATGGCACTATCTTCTAAAGTACTAGAACTATCCTTAGAAGCTGATATCACATAATCAACATTTGTACTACCACTCATAGTTGCACTAATAGTAAAATCAAAATACTGGTTTTCATCTGTTAAAGATCTACCAACTTCATCAGACATAGGAGAAGCATTAGTTATATATATACCATTATTATTTTCATTATAGCTCATTACTATAGTACCAGTTGATACATTATTAACCTCTTCTCCAACTTTAGAATAAAATATCGCTGCATAACTTACTCCAATCACTGCAATAATTAAAAGTATAACAGCAATTATTATTAATAATTTTGATTTAGAATTATTTTTATCTTCACTCATAATATCCCTCCTAATCCAATTAAAAAATATTTACTATAAAGCAGCAGCCGCTCCATATACATTCACTTTCAAAGTATAAGTACCACCAGAAGGCTCTGTATAATCATCTGCAACCCACATTCTTAGACGATATTTATGAGAAGTTGAAGTATTCATAGTACCATTTAAAAGAATAAATTCACCACTTGGAGCATTATAAGCTTCACTACCAGTAGTTGTACTTAAATTAGATATTTTTGTAGGAGCAATAATTCCACTATCTGCATCATTGTCCATATTAGTTAAATAGATTTTTATTGCAGAATTATCAACAGTACTATTAGAAGAAACAGCAGTTATTCCATAATTAATAGTAACATCACCACTACCATTAATAGTACTTTCAACTGTAAAATCAAAAACATTATTAGTACCAATTAAACCTTTTCCTTGTTCATCAGATATAGGTAAAGCATTAACTAAATTAATACCATTTAAAGACTCACTATAAGACAAATTAATAGTACCAGTAGTAATAGTATTTATTTTTTCACCAGTTTGACTAAAAGTAAATGCTGCAAATGATACAGCAATAACTAAAACAACTAAAATAAATATCCCTAGTATAGAAAATATAATTTCCTTTGAAAAGTTTTTCTCCATATTTAAGCCTCCATATTATATATATAATATAACATATAAAAGAGGTTTCAGGCAAATAAAATTATACAAAAAGAAAAAGTGCCAGAGATTAGACACTTTTTTATAATACGTACTCATCTATTGAGCATCTGCAGCACCATATACATTAACTCTTAATGTATAAGTCTCAGAAGAACCAGTTACTGCATAATTATCAGCAACCCACATTCTTAGACGATATTCATTTGTAGCATTAGTAGTAAATGTACCATCATCTAGTATAAATTGACCATCAGGAGCACCAGAAGCATCACTAGAAGTTTTAGGTAAAGAGCTAACAATTATCATTTAAAGTAGTACCTGGTTCAGTAACAGCAGTAATAGCATAGTTAATTGTAGTAGTTCCAGAACCATTAATAGTAGCAGTAACAGTAAAATCAAAAGTCTCATTAGGACCACTTAAAGCCTTACCAGTATCATCACTCATAGGCATTGCATTAGTCAAAGTAATACCATTTTCTGGCTCACTATATGACATATTAATAGTACCAGTAGTAATAGTATTAGTTTTAACACCTGTCTGACTAAATGTGAATGCTGCAAACGAAACTCCTACAACTGCTACAACTAAAATAGCTACTCCCAATACTGATAATAACACTTGTTTAGAATTATTATC
>CALVKV010000152.1 GCA_944333305.1 uncultured Bacilli bacterium | reverse complement strand
AATTATTTCCCGGGAAATAATTTTACTACTTCTCTATATGTTTTTATTTACATCCTATATATGTTTCGCGTGAAACATTGTATATAAGTACTAAATAAAGTGTGATTTTAATACTTACTTCTATTTAAATTATTTCCCGGGAAATAATTTTACTACTTCTCTATATAGTTTTTATCCACTTTCTTTATATGTTTTATGTAAAACATTACATATAAGTACTAAAATAATATGTTCTAATACTCACTTTTATCCAAATTATTTCCCGGGAAATAATTTGGATAAAAAAAGAAGAAATTACTCTTCATTAGTATTTTCTTCTTCTCCTTTATCCACAACTGTAACTGTGGCAACCTTTTGCTCATCCTTCAAATGAATCAATCTAACTCCTTGTGTTGCCCTCTTTAAAGTAGATATCTGTTCCATTGGCATTCTCATAACAACACCACTATCTGTAATAATCATTACATCTTTCTTATCACTTTCATCGGCACCAACACAATTAAGAGAAATCATAGAACCATTCTTATCTGTCATATTTAAAGCTTTAACACCTTTACTTCCTCTATGAGTTAATCTATATTCATTAATATTTGTTTTTTTACCATAACCATTTTCAGTAACAATTAACACTTCCTGGTTATCAGTAACAACATTTGCACCTACAACAATACTTCCATCAAGATCAATACCTTTAACACCAGAAGTACCACGACCCATAGAACGTATTTCACTTTCTACAAATCTTACCATTCTTCCATTACTTGCACCAATTATTACTTCATTTTCGCCTGTAGTCTTATCCACAGCGATTAACTCATCATTATCTTTAAGCACAATTGCTATTTTTCCACTCTTACGAATATTATCGAATTCTTTTATCTCCGTACGTTTTACTAAGCCATTTTTGGTAACAAACAGTAAATATTTATAGTTTTCCACAGAAGGGCCTAAGCAAACTATCGAACTAATGTTCTCGCCGTTTTCTAGTGATAATAAGTTAACCACTGGTAGACCTTTAGATTGACGACTAAACTCTGGAATCTCATATCCTTTAAGTCTATATACTCTTCCTTTATTAGAGAAGAATAAGATATAATCATGTGTTTTCATTGAAATTAAATGCTTAACAAAGTCTTCTTCATTTGTAGCCATTCCTTTAATACCAACGCCACCACGATTTTGACTCTTATAAGTGTCCGCTCTTAATCTCTTAATATAACCTTTATTAGTTAAAGTTATAATAACATCTTCAACTGGAATTAAAGACTCATCTTCAATATATTCAATCGCTGTCATATCAATATTAGTTCTTCTATCATCACCGTATTTATCTTTAATTTCTAAAAGTTCTGTCTTAATAACATTAAGAATCTTAGCATCACTACTTAAAATATCTTTTAAGTTTGCAATTAATTCAAGTAAATCATTAAGTTCATTTTCAATCTTTTCTCTTTCTAATCCAGTTAATCTTCTAAGTCTCATCTCTAAAATTGCATTCGCTTGAATTTCACTCAAACCAAACTTGCTCATTAAGCCATTTCTAGCCTCTTCATCAGACTTAGAACCTCTAATTAACTTAATTACTTCATCAATATGATCTAATGCTATCTTTAAACCTTCTAATATATGAACACGTTTTTCAGCATTATCTAAATCAAATTTAGTTCTTCTAATAATAACTTCTCTTTGGAAATCAATATATTTTGCAATAATATCTTTTAAACCTAATGTTTTAGGAACCCCTTGGTCTAACATTAAGAATATTATTCCATAACTTGTTTGAAATTGTGTATGTTTATAAAGCTTATTTAACACAACTTGCGCATTTGCATCCTTTTTCAACGTAATAGTTATCTTAATACCATCTTTTAAATCAGAATGATAATCAGAAATACCTTCTATTGTCTTATTATGAACAAGTTCTGCAACTTTATTTTTTAATTCAGAAGTATTAACACCATAAGGAACTTCATCAATAATTATATATTGTCTACCATTTTTTTCTTCAATTTGTGCCTTACTTCGAATAGTAATAGTTCCTCTACCAGTCTCATAAGCCTTTTTAATACCACTATTTCCAAGTATTGATGCTCCAGTTGGAAAATCTGGACCTTTAATATATTGCATTAAACCATCAACATCAATATCAGGATTATCAATGTATGCAACACAACCATCTATAACCTCTTTTAAGTTATGAGGAGGTATATTTGTTGCCATACCAACTGCAATACCAGTAGTACCATTAACTAAAATATTAGGAAAACGTGATGGTAAAACAACAGGTTCTTTAGAAGACTCATCAAAATTTGGTTCAAAATCAACGGTATTTTTATTAATATTTCTTAATAACTCAAGCGAAATCTTTGAAAGTCTAGCTTCGGTATAACGCATCGCCGCAGCCCCGTAACCTTCAATATTACCAAAGTTTCCATGTCCATCAATTAACATATATCTATAAGAGAAATCTTGAGCCATTCTAACCATCGCTTCATAAATTGAACTATCACCATGAGGATGATAATTACCCATAACCTCTCCGACTGTCTTAGCACACTTCTTATGAGGTTTATCAGGAGTATAACCAGACTCAAACATTGAATATAAAATACGACGATGAACAGGTTTTAATCCATCTCTTAAATCAGGTATCGCTCTTGATGTAATAACACTCAT
>CALVKV010000151.1 GCA_944333305.1 uncultured Bacilli bacterium | reverse complement strand
TAGTCTTAAAATATATAGTAAATTTAAAGAAAAGAGCTTTGATATTATAAATGATGATATTTATAAAGCTTATTACTTTATAGATGATATTTACTTTAAGACCTGTGATTATATCTTTGAAAAAAATACTGAAGAAAAGTTAGATGTTAAAAGAATAAGAGCGGTGTTTATCTATATTTTAAGAGAACTTACTAATGTATCTGGTAATACTTATTTTTATTTAGATGAAGTAAGACCTTATTTTATTAGAATAATTGGTACTGATATTAGTGATGAATTACTATTAGAAGCTTTAAACAATTTAATTAGTTTAGAATTAATTGTAGTTAAAGAAGATAAAATCTATTTGAAAGACTATTATGATGCAGAAATATTTATTGCTAGAAGATTAAGATTACTCGCTCATGAAAAGAATGAGACATTAAAGAATTATGATAAAGTTTTAAAAGAGATAGAACTAAAAAATAATATTACTTATAATGAAGAACAAGAGACTGCTATTAGGGAAGCTTTAACTAATAAATGTTTAGTTATAACTGGTGGACCAGGAACAGGAAAAACTACTATTATTAAAGGAATTATTGACTTATATCAATCTCTTAATAAATATAATACTAAAGACTTGATGGAAAATCTTGTCTTACTTGCTCCTACAGGACGTGCTAGTAAAAGAATGAGTGAAGTTACTAATCTATCTGCTTCTACTATACATAGATTCTTAAAGTGGAATAAAGATACTAATAAGTTTCAGGTTAATGAGTATAATAAAAGTAAAGCAAGTTTTGTAATTATAGATGAATCTAGTATGTTAGATACTTTATTACTTTGTAATTTATTAAAAGGATTATCAACAAATACTAAAATAGTCTTTGTAGGAGATGCTAATCAGTTACCTAGTGTTGGAGCAGGTAATGTTTTACATGATATGTTAGATAGTGAAGAGATTAAAACTATTAGATTAAAAAATCTTTATAGACAAGGCAAAGACTCTAATATCATAACATTCGCTCATGATATTAATGAAGGAGTACTTAATACAGATATCTTTAATAAAGGGGAAGATTTACAGTTTATAAAGTGTCCTGATAATAAAGTAATAGATACTATTAAGGAAGAAGTGTCTAAAATTAAAAATACTGACTATCAAGTACTAGCTCCTATGTATAAAACTATTAATGGAATAGATAATATAAATACTGCATTGCAAGAGTTGTTAAATCCTAAAAAATCTACTAAAAAAGAGATATCTATTAGTAATGTTGTTTATAGAGAAAATGATAAAGTAATAGAACTTACTAATATGCCAGATGATAATGTTTTTAATGGAGATATTGGTACTATTAGTAGAATAAAATTAAGTCCTAAAAAAGAAGTTTATATAGATTATGATGATAATACTGTTAAGTACACACCTACTATGTTTAATAATTTTTCGCTAGCTTATGCTATATCTATACATAAGAGTCAAGGTAGTGAGTTTAAAACTATTATTATGCCAATAGTAAAAGGATATAGAAAAATGTTATATAGAAAGTTAATTTATACAGGAGTTACTAGAAGTAAAGAAAAACTTGTGTTGATTGGAGATATTAAAGCATTGGAGTATGCTATTAATAATACAAACGAACAAAAAAGAAGAACTAGTTTAGATTATTATTTGAAAAATGGTATAATTTAAAAAATTAAATCCATAATACTTGTAGGAGGAAAGAATTATGGATAAGAAAAAAATGATGATAACAGCAGGTGTTATGGCTGCAGCAGGATATGGAATATATCAATATTTTAAGAAAAATCCTGCTAAACTAAACATGATGAAACAAAAAATGAAAAACATTGGTAATGCTGTTAATAATTTTGAAGATGAGATGATGATGTAAAGTTGTCATCTTTTTGATTGTTATAATATGGATATTGTGATAAAATTTAAATAAAGGTAAGGTGTTTACATATGAAAGAGGCATTAAAAAATAATAAGAAATTTATTATTATAGGTGTTTTTATAATTATTTTACTGATAATAGGTATAGCCTTTGCTTATTTAAGAACAACCTTGTATGGTGAAAAAGAATATGTAATAAGAGCTGGTTCCTTGGGGTTAATATTAGAAGAGGATAATGAATTAACTCTTGAAAAACAAATACCTATAGAAGATAGTGAAGGCATGACTTTAACAGGCTTTGATTTTAGATTGATAAATCAAGCCGAAATAGAAACAGATTATACTATATATTTAGATGATATTCCTTTGGAAGAGGGAGAAACAAGAATGCCTGATTCTGCTATTAGATATAGCTTAACTAAAAATGAAAAAGCAGGTAGTGCAGATGATTTATCTAATATGGGGGTTAATCCTAATAGAGTAGTAGATAGTGGTAGTATAGCAGTAGATGAGACTATTAATTATACATTAAGAATCTGGATAGATTATGATGCTACTACTGAAGAAGCTAGTGGTAAGACCTTTAAAGGAAAATTAAGAGTAGAAGCAAGTCAACATGTTATACCAGAGACAACCAAAAAGATATTAGAAGATAATGAGTTACAAGAAGAGAAAGAGAATATGTTTAACTATGCAAGTAATGGAAGTTATATAGCATCAATTACAGAGGAAGGTCCTCAATATGGAAGTGAACCTAGTCAAGTGACTAATGGACTATATAGTATGAATGATGAAGATGGTGTTAGTTATTATTATAGAGGAGCAGTAGATAATAATAATGTTCA
>CALVKV010000150.1 GCA_944333305.1 uncultured Bacilli bacterium | reverse complement strand
ACCAACTTCTTTTAGAAATTGATATTTTCTATATTAAATCCAAAACTTTAAAAGTCTGGACAGATTTCCCAATGGTGCCGGAAGTAAGAATTGAACTTACCGCTGATCCTTACCAAGGATCTGTTTTACCACTAAACTATACCGGCATTACAATTAGATTTTAGCATATATTTTTATATTCAGCAATAAACTTTTTTTGACTTAATTTTTAAATATGTTATGATATTATTAACTAAGGAGTGATAATATGCTAGCTTTTAATAAGAGCAATGAAGATACTATTAATGAGGAGAGGATTGTTAATCAAATAAGAGGACTTGGTATTGATATGATTCATGAAGCTAATAGTGGCCATCCTGGTATTGTTTTAGGTGCTGCTTCCATCATCTATACTGTTTATGCTCATCATTTAAGATTTTCTAAAGATAACCCTAACTTTTTTAATAGAGATAGGTTTGTTATGAGTGCAGGACATGGTTCAGCTTTACTTTATGCAACACTTGGTATGGCTGGGTTTAATATTGAACTTGATGATTTAAAAGCCTTTAGAAAAATAGACTCTATTACCCCAGGTCATCCTGAATATGGGGTTACACCTGGAGTTGATGCGACAACAGGACCTCTTGGTCAAGGAGTTGCAATGGCAGTTGGTATGGCTATCGCTGAAAAACATACTGAAGCTTTAATTAATGATAAGAAAAATAATATCATTGACTATAAAGTATATTGTTTATGTGGTGATGGAGATTTAATGGAAGGGGTAAGTTATGAAGCATTATCTTTAGCAGGTAATCTTAAACTTAATAACTTAATACTTTTATATGACTCTAATCATGTTTGCCTTGATAGTGATACTAAGAAAACTTTTACTGATGATATAGAAGCTAGATTTAAGGCAATGGGCTTTAATGTTAGTACTGTTAGTGATGATATTAAAGAAATTGATAAAGCGATTACTAATGCTAAGTCTAGTGATTTACCTAGTTTAATTCAAGTTAAGACAACAATAGGAAAGTATTCTCGTAATGCGGGTAAAAATATCGTTCATGGAAAGCCTCTTGATGATGAAGATATTACTAATATTAAACATGAATTAGGACTTAGAGATATACCATTTACAATATCTAATGAAGCCCTACAAGACTTTCAAAAACTTATAGATGATAGATGTAGTAATTTAGAAAATGACTTTAATGAAAAATATGAAAATCTTGAAGATAAAACTAAAGAGTTATTAGATTCATTGATGTCAAGTGATAAAAAAATAGAACTTACTAACTTAGATTATGCTTATCCAGAAGAAAGAGTAGAGTCACTCAGAAAAGCTAGTAGTAAAATATTAAACTCTCTTGCTAACTCTAGTAAATTAATATTTGGAGGAGCGGCTGACCTTTCTAGTTCAACTCTAACATATCTAACAGATAAAGGAGACTTTTCTTCTCTTGATTATAACGGTAGAAATATCTTCTTTGGTGTAAGAGAGTTTGCAATGGCATCTATTGCAAATGGTCTTGCTTTATCAGGTTATCGTCCTTTTGTCTCTACTTATTTAACCTTTAGTGACTATTTAAAACCTGCATTAAGACTTACTTGTCTTATGAACCTACCAGTTACTTATATCTTTACTCATGACTCAATTACAGTAGGAGAGGATGGCCCTACTCATCAAGCAGTTGAACAACTAGTAGGATTAAGAGCAACACCTAATTTAGAAGTGTTTAGACCAAGTGATAGTAACGAAGTTATTGGTACTTATAAAACTATCTTTGAAGAAAATAAGCCAGCTTGTATTATCTTAGGACGTAATGAAACTAAAATAAGAGAAACATCTTCTGTTCCAAATGTTTCTAAAGGAGCATACGTTATAAAACAAGAAGAAAGAAAGCTAGATGGTGTAATAATAGCGACTGGAGAAGAAATTGATCTTGCTTTTGATGTAGTAAGTGCTTTATTTGAAAAAGGATATGACTTTAGAATAGTATCTATGCCATCAATAGAAAGATATAATTTATTAACTGATGAAGAAAAAGAAGAACTACTTCCTATTGGTAAAAAGAAATTTATTATTGAAAAATCATCATCTTATTCATGGTATAAATTTGCTTACAATGATAATTACTTATTTACAGTGGATGAATTTGGTGTTAGTGGTAGTAAAGATGATATAAATTCTAAATTTCATTTTAATGTTGATGATATTGCTCTAAAAATAGAAGAGATAATTAAATAATTCGACAATGTTTTTAAAACTTTCTTGTTATAGTTAATTTGGTGATTATAATGAGAGAGTTTTTTATTTTTGAACTTAAAGATGAATTTAAGAATCTATATATAGATAAACCTAGTATTCTATATAATATCTTTGAACAAATCTATACTTTAAAAAAAGAAGAATTAAATTATGGCTATAGTCTTTTTAGACAATTAACTAAGAAAATAGATAAAGATAAGACAGATAGATATTTATTTGTTAAATATCATCAAAGTATACCTTATAGTAAGAAAGAAGAAACACATTACTATAATAATCCTGCTAAAGATGAGATAAGTACTTTAGTAGTAAAACGTGCCTATATGCTAGTTAAAACTAACTATTATGATTGTTTCTTCTTTGATGAGTTAAATAGTATTAATAACACTTATTTTGCCGTTGATTTTAAAAATCAAGACTATTTCTTTCTAGATAGTAAGAAAATTCTTGTTTAATTTTCTAATTTAAGGTAATAT
>CALVKV010000149.1 GCA_944333305.1 uncultured Bacilli bacterium | reverse complement strand
ATTATAAGAGGTGGCGAAGTTTATCTTGTTAATATGTTTATAGACCATTATAAAGAAGGTAATATCTTTAATCATGATGAGACTAGAAGTAGGAAGTTATTACTTCATAAGAGTGAGATTAAAAAGTTAGATAATAAACTAAAATTAGAAGGTTATACTCTTATACCTTTAAAATTATACTTTGTACGTGGTAAAGCGAAAATAGAACTTGGACTTTGTAAGGGTAAGAAAAACTATGATAAAAGAGAAAGTATTAAAGAAAGAGATTTAAAAAGGGAAGCTGCTAAGCTTAGTAAGTATAAATAATTTGGTAATTATTGGACTTCTATGATTATGTAATAAATCTTTTGAAAGGATGATGTATTTGGCAAAAGTTAGTGTTATTATTCCAGTTTATAATGCTGAAAAATATTTAAATCAATGTATTTCAAGTATTGCTAATCAAACAATGAAAGATATTGAAATAATAGCTATAAATGATGGCTCTACTGATAATAGTTTAAATGTATTAGATGAATTATCACAAAGATATAAAGGAAAATTAAAAATTTATACTAAAGAAAATGGAGGTGCTGGATCTGCTAGAAATATTGGTATTGAAAATGCTAATGGAGAATTTATAAAATTTGTAGATGCTGATGATTACTTAAAAGTTGATATTCTAGAAAAAATGTATAATATTGCAAAAGAATATGATGTATCATTAGTAAGGGGAAATCATCAAACTATTTTAGGCCCAATAAAAATGGAAGATAAATGTAGTTGGAGTGATATAAAAGGTAGTCAGATAATTGATTTAAGAAAAAATAAAGACTATATTGTAACTGAAACTCCTGGAATTGGTAATAAATTAATAAGTAGAGCTTTAATTGGAGACTTAAGATTTCCTGAAACTAAATGGGAAGATTTAGCAGTTATACCTGTGGTTATTGCAAGCAGTGAAAAATTATTTCATTTAGATGAACCAGTTTATAATTATAGAGTAAATATGAATACAACTATAAAAGACTTTATAGATAAAATACCAAATATTTTAGATATTATAAAGTGTGTTGAAAATATTGAGACACAAATGAAAGAAAGAGGTTTATCTGAAGAATATAAAAGTCAAATTGAAAGTTTATACATTTTGCATACTTTATTTAGAGTGGAAAATGCTATGATTTGGGTAAATTTTCCACGTAAGAACAAAGAAATTGTTGTTAGTTCTTTATTAGGTATTTTAGATGCAAAATATCCAAATTGGCAAGAGAACAAAATTGTGGAATCATATAAATCAAAAAATGCTTTATTTAATTTTGTTATGAATAGATTAGACAAATATATAAATGAAGAGTATAGAAATGTTGATGGAGATACAGCGGAAAGCAACATAAGGAGATCTTTTAAATAGTTTGACAAAAATTACTATTAGTGATATTATAAGTGACAATTTAGGGGGGAATATTAGGTGAAAAATATTGTTTCAGATAATGAGAAAATTGAAAAATTAATACAATATTATAAAGATAGTGGGTTATTAATAGTAGGACTTAATGATTCACAGGGTGTAAATACAACTTCTACTTTCTTTAAAAAAGGATTACTAGAGTATTTGGCTGCTGTTTTAACGAGTGAAGAACTAACACCAGAAGTTATTAATGCTTTTTCACTTACTATGAATAAGACTGAACACATTGATTATTTTTTAAAGAATAATTTAAGTTTAGAAGAAATAAAACTATCACAAATATATAGTGTTGTTAGTGCTTTAGAAAAAGTTATGACTGATATGGGGTTACCTAAATTTTTAGGTGAAGTTGGTAATCTATATAGATTAATTTATACACCTAAAAAAGGTGATGAAAAAATTAATATATCTACTTCATTAAAAGAAGCCCAAGAACCAGTGATGATATATTCGAGTGGTGTAAATGATCTAATGAGAGAAGTTGGAGCTAATCCTTTTGGAATAAAAGGAGATTATAAAGCAAAGGATAAAAAGCCGAATTATTATTACACTTTAGAAAAAACCAATAATCCAGAAACTTTAAAAAAAGTCATGGATTCTATAGAGAGAAATTATGATACTATTTTAAGAATTAATTCTGACACAGATATTTATACATTAGGTGCTTATATTCCAAAATCTTTGCAAAGCGAAGGAATGGATATATTTAGAGATTTAGTAATTGCTTATAATGAAGAGTTAATAAATTTATGTAAACAATATGATATTACATTTGTTGATACAGAAGAAGTAGGTAAAAAATATAATAATAGTGAAAGAAATTTTCATATATCTACTGCTGGACATAATGCTTTAGCAAATTATATATTAGGATATATGTATCATAATAAATTTGAATCTAATAATTCTATAGAAAGGAAAAATATTAGTCCGATTGAAATAACAAATAATGGTGCTAAAGGAGTTATGGAAGCAACCTTATATGATTACAAACAAAGCTGTAATAAAGCAGATGAGTTATTAGGCTATGCAAGTGAAAGAGAAATGGCAATTGCTGATGAACATAGAAGAGAAGCAGAGATATTCCAAAAAGTATTAATAAAAAGTAAATAAAATATGTTATAAACGTGGCATCTAATTAAATCAAAAACAGTTGCTATTTTGATACTTCTATGATATAATATAGGTGTATTTGGGGATGTTTTGGTTTCGACAGGAATAATAGAGCATAAATGGCAAGTCGAGTTGTTTACGTTACAAACTAAATTAAATATAACTG
>CALVKV010000148.1 GCA_944333305.1 uncultured Bacilli bacterium | reverse complement strand
ACAGTAGGTCTCTTAAATCCTTTCTTACTTTGACCTTCTCTATGTACATCTAATATAGTCTTAGTAATCATAACAGCAAACTTATCTTTATCTACTCCAAAAGTAAGAGTAACAAAAGGATAATCTCCTCTACTAGAACTAACAGTATTTAATTTATATTCAAATCCCTGATAACCCTGTTCACACTCTCTAACTGTCTTCTTCCAAGCATAATCCCCTGCTTCAGAAGCATAATCTTTACCTTTAATATTTAAATACTCTTTATAATACATATCATAACTTTTCTTAGCATATTTCTTTAATACAGTATCAATCTCTGGAAGAGTAAAACCACCATACTGCATTGCAGTAGTATTAATAGTAACATCACCTATAACATTAAAAGCCGTCTGTAATGTCTTAGGCTCTGTATACCAAATATTACTCATCTCAAACCCATCTTTTAAGACATTAGCGATATCAAACAAACAACAATTCATCGTATCACGTCTTGCACTCATATCATGAATATAGATATAACCATCTTTACAAGCCTCTATTTCAGCACTAGTTAAAAAGAACTTCTTATATAATTCTTTATTAAGACTATTATATATTAAACATCTTTGTGTCGTAACTAAAGCACTATCCATATTAGCACAATCTTTATCACCTATATAAGTAATAACTTGACTCTTTTTATAGACTTCATCTAATATATGAACAATATCTTTCTTATAATCTCTATACTCTCTATAACTCTTTGCAACTAAAGGGTTAATAGTCTCTAAAGCTACCTCACAACAACTATGTACTTGTTCAACAGTAGGATTACTTGTCTGTGTTTCTAAAAGTTCAACTACTTTATTAACAATTTTCTCCATCGCTTCATCAGTTAAATCAACCATAACTCGCTCAGCACTAGCTCTAACTGCTTTCCTAACTCTTTCAGGATCAAATTTTTCTAAATTACCATTTCTTTTTACAATCATAATATCCTTCATGTACATCAACTACCTCTCTATCTTACAAAATCCATTCTAACCCACAAATTAAAAATATTACTGTTGCATTTGCAACAATTATAAAAATTTGTTAAAATAAAAATTAAAGAGGTGTTATTTTCCATGAAAACTTTAGATGAAACAAGACTTTTACAATTTAAAAAAAATTTGTCAAGCTGTGTCAATATTAAGAGTAAAGTATTTTACAATAAAGAATTAATATTAAGTTATTCTCCCATCAAAAAGAAAATAGGATTTATTACAGAAGGTAAAGCAAACATAGTAAAGACTGATAAAGAAGGAAATACTACTATTATGAGAGACTTAAAAGAAAATGATATTTTCTCTAATCTTTTCTTTCAAGATTCAGAAGATGAAATATATATTATTAGCAATGGTGAAACCAAAGTAATTTTTATAGATTATTATAATATGATTAAAAACTGTAATGGAAACTGTCCTTTTCATAGCAATTTAATTTTAGCTTTATTCGACTTATTAATTATCGATAACAAACAACAAAATGAAAAGATTGAACTATTATCAAAACGCACTGTTGAAGAAAAAATACTATACTTTTTAAAACAAAGAATGAATAAAAACAATATCTTTAAAGTTACTACTTCATATAAAGCAATTGCAGAATATCTATTTGTAGATAGAGCAAACCTTATGAGAGAATTAAAAAAGATGGAAGAAAAAGGCTTAATTGAAAGATATGAAAAAACAATTAAGATTAACTCCTAATTGTTAAATATTATCTTACTTTACCATGTAAACTATTAATATCTTCTAACTCATTATGTACTTGTCTAATCACTTTATAATTCTTACCATCAGAACATTCTAAATAATCAATATAAACATCTCTGTCTGTAAGAACACCTTCTTTATCAAAAGATAACACATCTATTTGTAATTCATCTTTATATGGACTAGTAAATCTATATATATAAGGATTATCGTTCTCTTTTAAAACATCATCTTTATTAAAGTAATATTCTCCTATATGCACATTTTTAACATCTCTATCACTACGTCCTATATCATTACTAAATATAGTTTTATCACCATAGCTTATAAACAATCTTTTCATATTATCAACACTTGGTAAAACACCACAACTATTCTTTCTGCTAAAGTATCTATCAGATAATTCCTCATTAGTAAAATTACTACTAAATAAAGGTCCTACTGTAATATTACCTAGACTTATCTCTCTAATAGAATTACCATAAAGACTAAAACTAACATCTCCTATATTAGTAATTAAATAACTCTTTAAGAAACTATAAATACCTTTATTAATTTTATCTTTCCTAACTCCACAACCCTTTCTAATAATATAATCTGCAATGATTTCCTTTTGATCATCACTTAAATTATCTTTATTTTTATTAATATAACTACAAAAAGGAGAGATAGCTTTTCTCTCTTCTTGTTCTAAAACAACCATATTAGGTAATAATCTATCCATAACTACACGTCCTTTACTATTTTCTAATCATTACTACTACTTAAAGTAACTTTAGTTGTATGCTCCTTGCCATCACGCATATAAGTTATCTCTATTGTATCACCTACAGAATATTTGTAAAGTTCATATCTTAAATAAGCAGAATCTTGTACCTTTTCTCCATTAAGTTTAGTAATAATATCTCCCTCTTTAAGGTCAGAAGACTCAGCTCCACTTCCTGCTTCTATTCCTGCAACTACAACACCATAGTCTAAATTATTAGGAATATCAAAATCAT
>CALVKV010000147.1 GCA_944333305.1 uncultured Bacilli bacterium | reverse complement strand
TGAAAATTAATATAGTGATTTTTTGATTAGATAGTTGTAATTATTTCATCTAAACTACCTAGAGTATTGTAGAAACTGTTATAAATGTATCTGTTCCATCATCATATTGATTCTCTTCTGGTATATTATTAAGTAAGACTGTTGATGCTTCTTCTGCTACTCTATCTCTTCCATAGACATTTACTTGTACTGAGAACTGTAAATTTCCTCCATCTCCTTGGGGATTATAATCTTCATCTACATACATCCTAAGTCTATAAGTATTACTTTCACTACTACTCATACTACTTGTATATAAACTCATCTCATTAGCAGGTCGGCCTGTAAAGTTATTAGCATTTGTCTCTTCATTATACGTTTCTGGACTCATTACTTGTTCTTCTGTACCATCACTAGTTAATCTAGTTAGATATAACTTTATATTAGAACCATCTATCTTTCTTTCACTTGTTGTTACATCTTTAGCACTTATTTCATAATTAATATTTACAGCTCCTGTAATAGTACTACTTACTGTAAAATCAAAATACTCTCCAGGATTTAATCTTTTCATACCTGTCTCATCCGTTGTAGGTAATGCTCCGTCTAAGGATATAGTATTACTACTTTCAGTATAACTCATCGTAATAGAACCTGTAGTTATGGTATTTTCTCTTTGTCCTACTCCAGTAAACTTAAAAGCTGCATAACTTACTCCTATTAATACTATTACTAATAATAACATTAATCCTATTATTAATATTTCTTTTCTTGTCTTTGTCATATTCATTCTCCTTACTACTTATTCTTATCTATATCCCATATTCTTATACTTTAAATATAAATATATTTGACATTTCATCAATCTATCTTAAACTATTCTTATATTCAAAACTATTATAACATATTCTCGTCTATTTCCCCAATGTTTTTTAAAATAAAAATGAGCTAATGTGTTAACTCATTTATTATGGTCTTAATGCTGTTATAGGAACAATATATATACCAGTCTCTTTATCTTTTACCACTGATGTGAAATTTCCTGTTATTATACACATAAATTTAGGCTTAGTTATCATATTATCGTAAAATTTTAGTAATTCTTTTTTAGCAGTTTCAATAGCATTATAGCCTAGTTTTATTTCAATCGCTGCATAATCACCATTAGAAAACTCTAAAATTGAATCAACTTCTAAACCTGTTACGTTATCTCTAAAATGATATAGATGTCCACCTAAATATTCTATATATATTCTAAGATCCCTTTCTACTAATGATTCAAATAAAAAACCAAATGTTTTTAAGTCTTTAAGTAGTTTATCAGCATTTATATTCAAAGAGGCACAAGCAAGTGATGGGTCTGTTAAATGTCTTTTAGGTGATTTACCTATTCGTTCTTTAGAACGATAGTTTTCACTATAGGCTTCTTGATTTTCTATTATATGTAATCTATCTAGTACATCTAAGTAATCTCTTAAAGTTATTCTACTTTCAATTAATTCAGACTTATTTTCATAGCTTTCTATATCTTTTATAAGCGTTTCATTACTAACAACAGTGGATTCATTTCTTGATAATGATTTAAGTAGCATTCTCATTTTATTTTTGTCTCTTTTTTTATCATCATTCATATCTTTATCAAGAATAGATTCTATATAACTTTTAGGTATTAGTCCTACTTTGTCAGCATCTACTTTTATATTACTTGGCCAGCCACCTCTTACTATTAAATTTGCAAGTTCTTTTAAAGAAGGTATTTTTACATTAACATTTTTCTGTTTATCTTCTAGCATTGCTGTTAAGGAAGCATCTCCAGTTGAGTCACCTGATTCATAAAGCGACATAGTGTACATTTTTACTTTTCCAATTCGTCCTGCACCTGAATGAAACACTTCCTTTTTTCTTTCGTCATTTAATTCAGTTGAACATGTTAATATATATTTACCTTTTTTAGAATCTTCATCACATTTTCTTCTTACTTTATCCCATATTTTAGGTACTAAGTGCCATTCATCTATTAGTTCAGGTTGTTCTTCATTTAATATTAGTTCTAAATCAAGTAATGCTCTTTCTTTAGTTTCATCATCATCTAAATATACAGCACTTTTTGCATGCTTAGAAGATGTCCATGTTTTTCCACACCATTTTGGTCCTTCAACTGATAAGGCTCCAAAAACTTTTAAATAGTCATCTAAGTTTTTATCAATTAATCTTGGCATATATTCATCTTTATTAAAGTTCATAAAGAAATCACCTCTATATAGAGATGATAACATATTTTTATAGTTTATTCAATATTTAATATACATTTTTTAAAGAATTTGATATACAAATTTTAAAAGTTTTGATATACAATTTTTAAAAGTTTGTGATTACGTAATATACTCCAAAACCAACAGCAAGTATTAAGATTAAAGAGAATAGAAACTTTAAGAATCCTAAAAATTTAGATGGCTTAACAAATTCTTCTTCCTCATCATCTGTTTCAAAATCTTCTTCACTTAAATCAAGACTCTTAGTATAAAATGATTTATCTATTTCATCTTTTAAAGACATGGTCTTTTCTTTAACTTTATCTAGCTTTTTAGGATCTTCTTCTATCTTTTTATCTTCTATCTTAGTAGCGATAGGCTTTAATACTTCTTCATTTACATTAGTAGCCATTAAATCACTAAGTAAGCTATTATTGTCATTATTCTCAGCTTTATCTATCTCTTCTCTTAATTCTTTAGAAGTAATTGTATGAATTAAATCTTCTAATTCTTTTTCATTTTCTATAG
>CALVKV010000146.1 GCA_944333305.1 uncultured Bacilli bacterium | reverse complement strand
TGAAGTGGCAGAAACAAAAGTAGAGGCATTATCTAATTATCAAAATCAACCTAACAATGTTTCTACAATACCTCTTGAAAATGAAGTGGCAGAAACAAAAGTAGAGGCATTATCTAATTATCAAAATCAACCTAACAACGTTTCTACAATACCTCCTAAAAGTGAAGTAGCAGAAACAGAAGTAGAGGTGTTATCTGATTACCAAGATCAACCTAACAACGCTTCTGCAATACCTCTTGAAAATGAAGTGGCAGAAACAGAAGTAGAATTGTTATTTGATAATCAGGATGAAACTGATGAAGACGAGATAATTTAGGGAGGGATACTATGAAAAGATGGAAAATTATAATAGCTATTCTGATTTTACTTATTTTTTTCGTAGTATTCCTTTTTTCTTTATATCATATCATTCTTTGGTATCAAGATAATCAAGCGACAAATGAACAGATTGAAAAGTTGCAAGATATTGTTCGAATTAATGAACCTAAAGATACCCCTACTACAGAAATGTTAGATAGTAGTAGGTATTATGACGTAGATTTGTTAAGCGTTGATTTTACAAATTTATTAGATTTGAATGAAGAGATTATGGGATGGATTCAAATTCCTAATACAAATATTGATTATCCTTTTGTCCAACACAAAGACAATTCTTATTATTTAACTCACTCATTTGATCAAAGTTATAACAATGCTGGCTGGCTATTTTTGGATTATCGAAATCGTTTGGATCCTCTCGATACTAATACTATTATTTATGCTCATGGACGAGTTGATGGTACCATGTTTGGTAGTTTAAAAAATGTGTTGACTGATGAATGGCTAAAAAATGAACAATACTATATTAAGGTATCTACGTTAAGTTACAATTACTTGTTTGAGATATTTAGCGCATATCATATTAAAACAACTAATGATTATTTACATACTAATTTTAGTAACAGTATAGAATATCGTGAGTTTTTGGAACTTATTCAAAATCGTAGTATGGTTTCTTTTGATACCACTGTAAATACCCAAAATAAAATTCTTACTTTATCAACTTGTTATAACAACAGTGAGAAAATGGTTGTACATGCCAAGTTAGTGAAGCAAGAAAAACGTTATTAGCTTTTAACTATAGAGATTTTAAAAAAACCCAATAACAATGTAGAATTAATTTGTAATAACTAAACATAAAGAGGAAGATTTTATAATATATTGCAAAAAGTCTTCTTTTTTAAATTATTAAAAATTTAAAATTGCAGATATCTATATCACTTAATATTTGTAGTTTCTCCAATATTTCCTTTTAATAAGGCAATTGTTTAAAAATATATAAAGTTATGCTACAATATACTTATTTGGGAGGTATTGTTATGATTAGTAAAAAAGATTTGGAATGTATAAGGGATGACTTTAGTGATATTGATAAAGAATATGAAAAAATAGAACAGGATATATGGGGATTAGAAGAAAATCCAATAGTAAAAAAATATATAGGATTACAAGCAAAGAAAAAGGAATTAGCTACTAAAAGAAAAGAACTATATAGATTAATGAAATGTGGTGAGCATGAAAACTGTGATCATTTGTGGGTTATTTCTATGGATGAATACGGAGAATATGATTACGGGTGTCTTAAATGTGGTTTAAATAAAAAAGCATTAAGATTAACTAATAGAGGTAAAGACGATAGTCTTTCTTTTGATGAGAGAATAATGGCTTCTTTATTAGAAGAACATAATTATAAAAATGTTTTTAAAAGAGATATAGTTTGTGATTTAGAACTAGCTTCTGCTATCTATAAAAAGATTAAAGAATATCATCCTGATATTGATGATAAAACTGCTGTTAAATATTTAGAAATATCATTAGATGATATTAGAAATATAGAAGTAAGCGATGAAAGAAGGCAGAGTAGAGCGAAAAGATTAGGCTTAAGAAGAGATTTTAATAGATGGAATTAATAGTTTAAACTCCGTTCATTTTTGCCTACACTTATATTGACATGATTTATGAGTACTAATTATAAATACAAAATAAATTGGAGGTATCTAGTGGAATGACATTGCCATATATAGAATATAATCTTTCAGACTTAAATGAACACGGTGTATTTATTAATCATCTAAGTAATAATATCTGTTATGTTAATCCATCATTATCTGGGCATGATGCTGATTGCATTCTCAAGACTTTTAGAGCATGGTTTAATCCAAATAATATATATTTTTTTGATAGAGAAGAAGCATTAGAAGTATTAAAAGATAATATAGAATTTTTATCCGATATAGAAAATATAAGTTCTGATGAATATTTTAATTTAAAACTATATAAATATTTCTATGATGTTTATTCTAGTGATAAAACTAAAATAAATGTATCTTCACAAGATAAGATAGATTTATCACTTACTACAGGTTACACACCTAAATATTTTTATTGTTATCATACTGTATATAATAGAGTAGAAAGACTTATGGATGAAGAGGATGAAATAGATATTTTAAAAAGTATTTTAGTACAATCTTGTGATGTGGATTCAATAGAACTAGTTTGGCCTAATACCATTTGTACTTCTAAATTTAATATCTATGAAACATTTTATAATTATCTAATTATGGATTATAACGTTCAGATTGTTCCTAAAAGGATATTTAATGAAGAAAAGGGAGTCTTTATAGATTATAAATATAATGAATTTTTGGTACCAGATTCTGAACTAAGATTAAAAGATGAAGTAACTAGTATAAGAAAACTAGTAAAAAAAGATGAACGATA
>CALVKV010000145.1 GCA_944333305.1 uncultured Bacilli bacterium | reverse complement strand
TATTAATTCTATTTAAAAATTGAATAATTAGTGATATGATTTTAGACATGACAAATACCTCATTTCTATGATTGTTTGATTCTAAAATCATTATATAGGTATTTGTCATTTTTTGATAGTAAAAAACGTTAAAAACAGGGGTGATTAGTAAAATATACTATTTATCCTTGTAAAATAAGGGAAAGGGGTATTGGAAAGTATATAACCTTTCACAATACCTGCTAGATAAAGGGGGGATAAAATGTTAAATAGTTTAATTTTAGTAGGACGATTAACAAAGGACATTGAATTAAAACAAACAGAAACAGGTAAGACAGTTGCAACACTTTCATTAGCAGTCCCACGTTCTTTTAAAAATGGAGATGGAGTATATGAAACTGACTTCATAAATTGCACTCTTTGGGAAGAAAAAGCTAAATTAACTAAGGAATATTGTAAGGTAGGAGATTTAGTAGGGATTAGGGGCAGACTTCAAAGTAATGTTACAAAGTCTGATGATGGTTCTAGATATGCTTTAGAAGTAGTTGCCGATAAAGTTACCTTTTTAGGAAAAAGTAAATCAAGTCCAAAAAAAGAACAAGATGTTGAAAGATAGTAGTTAGTCAAGTGTATAGGTAAAAAGATATATGATAATTTGCACATTTGTAATTAAGTTCTATATATTTTAATCTGATAGTGGAGGAGGAAAATATATGGAAAAATATTTAGATATTTATGAGGCTTTATATGGTGAAATTATAAATGAAATTTCATCTTACTTGTATAAAAATAATAAAGAGTATAAAGCCAAAGTCCAAAAATGTGCAGATATAGTTGATGAATATCCTAATGTAAGAGCAGTATGCGAAGATAAACAAGCCATAGCGTTAAGTGTTGAAGAAGTTAAAGGTTTAATTCAATATCTTGATTCTTTTGAAGATAGGGAAGAAATGAAAAGCAAACTGCTTTTCTATACAGGTGCTAAATATTTTTATATATTATTAAAAAATATGGATATGTTAAAAGATTAAAGGCAATGTTGATATGACATTGCTTTTTTACGTTTGGAGGTGTAACTATGAAAGAACAGTTAGAAAAACAACTTCTTAATAAATTAGATAAAGAGTTTAATGAATATATTAATGAAATTACTAAACTATCAAAAGAAGAAATAATAAAAAATGCATACAGAATATCAAATTATGAAAACTTCAGATATATAGTTGATTTCAAAGAATATAGTATTTTAGAATTGAAGGCCTTATTGCAAGAAAAAAAGTTATTAAATTATTTTTATAATTACTTTTTAAAATATGATGAAATTACTCCAGAAAGTGCAGTGTATGATGTAACACAATTTGCTACAGAAGATTATGCAGAGTTTATCAAAGATAAAGTTAATGAAAGCAATGATAATAAATTGCTAAATTATATTACTAAAACTTTAAATGATTTAGATAATAATAATTTATGTGATAAATTTAAAGAAAAATTTAATGTTGAAAAATTTAATTTAGAAACTGTATATGTAATTGTAAAACATGAACTTGGAGTAAAAGATTTATATAACTATTTTAGAGATATTAATAATAATAAAGAGTTAGCAAAAAAAGAAATAACTAATATCAAAGGTATAGAAGAAATAATAATACCTAAATTAGATAAAATAATTAGACATAACAAAAATAAAGAAAGGGAAATACGATGAAATATGATAAAAAAATAAAGTCTTTAATAAAAAAAATTAACTATGAATGTAGTTCATATTTAGCATATGTTAGCACTCTTAATGAATGTGCTGTAACTGATAGAGTAATAGAGAACGTTATTGAACTTTCAAAAGAATTAGAAAACTATCACGAGAAAAGATTTACTAGTCTATCTAAAGATAATTCTAATATAAAAAAAGAGTTGGAGAGATAATGACATATTATTCAACAGAACTATTAAAAGAAATAAAAAAGATAGATTTATTAACATATTTACAAAATACTAATCCTAGTGAGTTAGTAAAGGTAAGTAATGATACATATTGTACTAAAACTCATGATAGTTTAAAAATATCAAATGGGTTGTGGCATTGGTTTTCACGAAGAATCGGTGGTAAAACAGCTCTTGATTATTTAATAAAAGTAGAAGGTTATACTTTTTTAGAAGCAGTTGCAAAGTTAAATAATTATGTAAATGAATTAGTACCATTGAGTAATACAAAACCTAAAAAAGAAATTAAAGAATTTGTTTTACCTATAAAAAGTGATAATAATAGACTTGCTAAAAATTATTTAATAAATAGAGGAATAGATGAAGCAATAATACAGCAATGTATTGATATGGATTTGATTTATCAAGATATTAACAATAATGTTATTTTTGTTGGTTATGATAAAAATGGAGTTCCTAGGTATGCTATGGGTAGAGGCACAGGTGAAGTCAGATTTCTTAATGAAATATCTGGAAGCCATAAAGCCTTTACTTTTAAATTGGATTCTGTTGAAGAAAATAATAGTGTTCATTTATTTGAATGTGCTATTGACTTATTGTCATATGCTACATTATTAAAGAACAACGAAAGAGAATGGAATAAAGAAAACTTATTATCTTTGGCAGGTGTATATAAGCCTAAAGAGAATGGAGAATTTAAAATACCATTAGCACTAAATTATTATTTAAATCAACACCCAAATATTAAAACGATAATATTACATTTAGATAATGATAGTATAGGTCGTTTAGCAACCCTTGGAATTACTAGATCTTTGAAAAATAACTACACAGTTATAGATAGACCACCAAAAGTTGGTAAAGACTTTAATGATTA
>CALVKV010000144.1 GCA_944333305.1 uncultured Bacilli bacterium | reverse complement strand
ATCACAAAATACTATATTTTTACAGTTAGAACAGTTAGTAGAATTATAGACATAACTAGAATCATATATAGTATCACTTTTACTAACATATGTAGAATTATAACAACGCTCTGTGGTAATAGTATTAATCTCTTCCCAGGTATTAATTAATTCTTCTAATGAATTAAAATCTCTTTTTTCCATCATAAAGCCCTTACTACTATCTAAATTTTCCATATTATCTTTAGTAATAAAGTTAGTAGCATTATCAAAATCAGTATATGTCTCTTCATAAGTATATTTATCATGTACTTTTCGTGGTAATTTAATATCAAAAGCATAATTTTTATAAATATCATCTAACGAGTATCTATTATCAACAAGAAACACCGCTTTAAAGATTTTATTTATTATCATTAAAACATCTTCCCTACTCATACTTATTACTTCCTTTTTTTCTACTATTAGATAGACTTATTAAAATATCTTTTAGTCTTCTTGTTGTAAAGTTAGAAAAGTTAGTCTTAATACTAGAAGTTACATCTTTAATCTTTTCTCCTACTTTAACTTTATTTCTAATTAAAGGAACCGCTACAAAATCAGTTGTTTTCGCTTTAACGACAGGAAGTATTTTACCATTCTTACTTATTCTTACTACCACTTCTCTATTATTTAGACCTGTAAGTAAATTAATCTTATCTTCATCATTTACACTTCTTGCAAATTTAATATCTAAGATATCTTTTAATATAATACTATCACTTCTTGAAGTTCTAAAAACATAATAATTAATGACATTTGCAAAGATTGATTCTTGTAATTTTTTACTAATTTGTCCAAAATATTGTTCTGTTAAAATTAAAGCGATATCAAACTTTCTCGCTTCTGATAAAATTCTCTCCATAATAGGATTTTCAAGCAAGGATACTTCATCGACAACTAAAATTAGTTTTTTATTTATTCTATTTTCAATAGCAGCTTCAAGTATTTCTTCCATTACTAAAGAAGATATAGTCTTAACTATATTATCACCTAGAATACTTCTATCTAAAGAAAATATTGTCAAATCATTACTACTAATTACATCACTTATTCCTTCATCATGATTTTCAAAAGTAGAAAACATTAACATCTCATCAATAAAACTAATTATAGGAGAGATACTCTCATTATAATAATTAGTCTTTAAGTCATTAAACTCTGTTAAGAAAAAGGAAATAACTGTATCATTTAGTTTAGGAGTTAACTCTTTTACTAGATTATTACGATATTCTAAATCTAATAAGACTTTTCTAATATTTAGAAATGAGAAATCTTCTTTTACGAGCAATAGATTAATTGTATATCTTAAGACTCTTTCTAATTTTAAATTATATCCATCTTTCATTAAGTTTTTAAACACTGATAATAATAGTTCATTTTTAATAACGATATCACTACTACTAGATAAGAATAAATCACAACTTTCATTAAAGAAATCTATTACTTTAGTCCTATCTAATCCTCCAATATCTTTTTCTATTGAAGCATGAGGGTCTATTACTACTACTTTATAATTATCATTATTTAACATTATATTCTTAATTAAAAGACTAATTAGTTTAGATTTACCACTTCCACTACTACCAACTATTAGGGAATGTTTAAAAAAGTCATAATCTTTATAATCAAGATATAAATCACTATTTAGATATGGAAAAGCATCAACACTAAAAATACCAGTATTATTACTAGTTAAAAGAGGTAATATTTTTTCTAAGTTTAAATATTTATTTTTCTTCTCATAAGAAAATCTTTTATTGTTACTAAAATCAACACTAAGTAAATAAGTAGGTCTTGCTAGCATAAATCTTCTTCTAATATAACCATTATCACTTTTAAAGAATAAATAAGTCTTAAATAGTCTCTTATTAAAAAAAGGTATGACATTAATAATAATATATTTAAGTTCCCTATTATGTTTTAATCTACTAATATCAGAAAGCTCAACAGCATTCTTATCTACATCTAAAATAATAGGCTTATGTTCTAGATAATCTATTTCTATATTTATATTATCTTCTTTTATTAAAAAGTCGTCTATGGAATTTATTGTTGGTGGAACTCTATATTTAGTAACTAAGTAATATTTAATCTTATTATTAGATATTTCTATAACTATTTTAAATTTTCTAAAATAGCCATTGTATTTACATATATAATTTATTAATTCCTGCCAAGAGTCCTTGGAAACATTATCTTTATTTAGATAAATAGATTGAACTACCATGTTAAAACTCCCCTTTAGTGAAGTTTAACATAGAACTAAAGGAAAAAACTGACATTTATATTCTATATTTTGTCAGTTTTTAGGTAAAAATTGGTCTATTAATTTATAGAAAAGTGTAATACAATAAATATATGAAGAGTTTCTTCATAAAATAAAAATGAATACATCTATTAGAATAGATGCTTTCAAGTGTTTTTCAAAGACATCTAATTCACTAAGGAATTAGATGTTATTATTATCTAAAGATTATGGTGATAATAATGAATAACAAGATAATGATAAAATATGACTTTTCATGTTTATTCATATATCTTGCCCCTTTCTATAAGATTATAAATATTATAGAAAGGCATCTAATTCCAAATAAATGTATTCGTATTTAGTGCAACATAAAAACTCGTATCTTTCATAGTACTGTTTTTTTCGTAAATTAATTCCTTGTTAATCTTCTATAGGTATTAAAAACTCTGTTATTCCATCATGATAATATTCAAGTTCTGGTAAGGGTCTAATATTATATTGCAAGTTTAAAAACATTGTCTTATAAAACTTTTGACTAACTCTTCT
>CALVKV010000143.1 GCA_944333305.1 uncultured Bacilli bacterium | reverse complement strand
AATAAGGCATACTATAAGTAGGAGGGTTTAATTATGACTGATGAAGAACTAAAATCATATGAAGATAAGTTATTAGAGTTAAAAGTAAGTAGAGGAAAATTAATTAGACAAAGAAAAAAATTACTCGAAGATGATAATGTGAAAAAATATCTTGGTATAGAAATAGAACTTGATTCATCTGCTAAAGAAGCAATGACTTTACAAGGTATAATACTAGTAGAACGACAAGAAAGGTGTCCTCATCCTGCTTGGTATTTTTGGGGATACATCGAAGATGCTTACGAAGGAAAAGTTTATTGGACTTGTCAGTGTGTCGCTTGTGGAAAAAAATTAGAGGAAGTTCGCAGTAGGAATTATCCACATGACAGAGTTATATGGAAAGAAAGTTTTTTTGCTAAACCTACTAGAAGTGATATGTCATATAAAGAAGTAGCAGATAAATGGGTTAAATTTATGGAAGATTTTCCTAGCGAAGATAAGTCTATTGAAGAAAAAGGGAAAGTATTTACTAAAATGATGAACCCAAGTAAAAAGTAACCAGCAATGGTTATTTTTTAGTTGATAAAAATACTTTAATATGATAGTATAAGAACAATTTACAAATATGGAGAGTGATTATTTTGAAAACAGATATTAATGAAGAGATGAGTAATTTTTTTAAAGAACACAAATTAGATGAGATTACTAAAGAAAATATAAAGAAATATTTTAATGATATAAATAAGATTAATGAATATGGTGGATTATTGCATGCTGCAGTTCAAAATAAATTTCCCGAAGATAAAGTCTTAAAATTTATAGATACATTGTTACAATGCGGTGTCGATGTTAATTTAAAAGGTAAAAGTACAGGATATAGTTTTATTCATCTAGCACTTTATGGATATACAGAAAATGGAGAAGATTATTCATATTCAACTGAATTTATTAATAAATTGATTTCTTTAGCTAAAAAATATAATTTTGATGTTAATATTAAAGATAATGATGGTGATAGTCTAATTCATACAGCACTTGCCAGCGAAGTTTATACCGGTGATACTGCTAATTTAATTGATGCTTTAGGTGATGAGTATGATTTACAATGTAAAGATAATAATGATAATAATATCTATGAAGCCTTAATTGGATATAAGCAAGAAGCAAGCCAAACTAAAAATAAGATTTGGTATGACAGGTTATCTCAAGAAAGAGAAAAAATAAAGTCATATATAGAAAAAAATAATGAAAAAGTTAAAGAAAATATCCAAACAACGGAAGAAACTATAGAAGATACTAAAGATCTACAAACAATAGAAGAAGATATAGAAGATGAAGACCAAATATTAATAGTGGATTTAGAGGATAAAGAGAAAATCCAAAAAGAAGAAAGTAAAGAAAATCAATTAAATAATATTATAAAACAAGAAAACATCGACTATGAAACAATTAATCAGTTAAAAACAAGAATAGAAGCAATGCTTCTTAATATAATCATAGAATTTTTATTATTAAATTATGCTACAATATTAAATGATAAAAATAAACTAAATACTTACCTTGAAAATAATGATTTAAGTATAAGAGAGAAAAGTAGCATTATATTATTATCTAACAAATTGGATTTATTACTAAAAGAAACCATTAATAATTATATTATAGAAAATCAAACTATTGAAAATGTTGATAGATTAAAAGCCATGTTAATAGCTTTTAATTATGAAGATGAAGTACAGTTACTTAATGAAATAATAAAAGAAAGTAGTGAAGAAATATCTATAGATGATATTAATGAATGTAAAACTTTAAGAGATATGAATTCTTTAAAAGAAGAAATAGAAAATATTCAAAATGAAGATATTAAAAAAACATTATTAAAAGAATTAAATAAAAAAGAAATATTATTTATAGAACAAATAGAATCTATAAAATTAAAAATTAATGTAATAAATAGCGTAAATAGTATGAACATAGTAAAAGATGATAAAAAAATAGAAATATTTGATGAATTAGATTATGCATATCTTACAGTTGATGAAATAAATAGCTTAGAAGATAAGTTAATTGAATTAATAGAAAAAAATAAGAATATATTCTGGGAAACTATTAATAATAAAATAGTCGAACTATTAAACTTAGTATCAAATGGAGAAAAGAGTGGACTTTTAACTGGTGAAGAGATATGGAATTTTGTTGACTCTAAATTAACTGATAATAAAAAACAAGCTGAAAAAGTAAGGACATATCGTAATGAAAAAAAGTGATTCTTTTGACTGGCTATTTTTAGAAGAAGATAATTATGATGACTTCTCAAAGCAAATACAATATATTTTAGAAACTAAACCATTCCTTACTTCTGAAAATATATATAAATTAATTAAAAAAATTAATATCTATTATTTACGAGAGAAAAATAAAAAAGTAGATAAATCATATTTTGATCAAGTTTTAAATCTATATGATATATGTATAAATGAAAAAGATAGATTTGATGTTCTATTGACAATTAATGATAAAGAATCATTTTTTAAATATGCTAAAAAGCATTATCAGTTTTTTAAAAAGAAATTTCAAGAAACAGTCTTTGTTGATGAATATAGTATAGATGAGCTTGATACATTTGAAGAAATTGAATCTCTTTTTTATTTTAACTATGAAGATACTAATTATAAGTTAAAACTTATATCTATTGATGAAACTATAATATATCCAATCTATAAGTTGTTTTTAGAGGATATAAAATTTTATTATAATGATTCCATTATTAAATACTGTCATAAGTATCTATCTCTTATGAATTTTAAAGAACTAGATGATATACTTTCTTATGCTCTAAAAGAAGAATTTAACAAAACTTATATAGATGAACTTAT
>CALVKV010000142.1 GCA_944333305.1 uncultured Bacilli bacterium | reverse complement strand
GTTGATATGAAAAAGTTTCTTAATAAAAGCATTAATTCTAATATTTATTTAGAATTTGAAGAATTTATAAGAAATGGCGGTTTTCCAGGTTCATTATATTATGAAAAATATGAAGATAAATTATTATATACTAGAAATGTTATAGGGCAAATTTTCGATAAAGATATTAAAAGTCATAAAAAAATAAAAGATAAAGATTTATTTGAAGTAATACAAAACTTTGTTGTAAATAATTTTGGTTCTGTTATTAGTGTAGGTAGTATATATGATTATTTAGTAGGACAAAAAATAAATGTTGATAGGAGAACTATTAAAACATATATAGAAATTTTAGAAAATGCTAAGATTATATATTCATGCGATTTATTTGATATGAAATCAAAAAAAGTATTAGAAGTAGAAAAGAAGTATTATTTAGCAGATTTAAGTATATATTATGCCTTAAATACTGATAATAGAATTAATTATGGACCTGTTTTAGAAAATGTACTATTTTCATATCTGAAAACTAAAGGTTATAGTTTAAGTGTAGGTAGAATAGGAAATTTAGAATGTGATTTTATTGCAAGACGTGGTGTAGATGAGTATTTTTATATTCAAGTTACTAAAAATATAGATGATGAGAAAACTGTTGAAAGAGAATATAAACCATTTTATAAAATAAAGGAAATGTACCCTAGATATCTATTTGTATCAGACTTAGTATTACAAAGAAATGTAGAAGGTATTAAAAATGTTAATATAGTAGATTTTATTTATAATAAAGAAGATTTAAAATAGGGCTTTTAAGAGTTCTATTTTTCTTGTTATAATTCTAATTGAAAGAAAGTGATTATATTGAAGATATATATTATAGGACCACCTGCTTCAGGTAAAACAACTTTATCAAAAATATTAAGTAAAAAATATAATATAGAAAGTTATGAACTTGATAAATTAGTTTTTGATGATCTTAATAATCATATTAGAAGAGATGATGAAACTATTATGAAAATGTTTAATGATATTTTATCTAAAGATTCTTTTATAATAGAAGATGTAGGTAGAAGTAAATTTATTGAAGGATTAGAAAAATGTGATAAGATATATTATATAAGTTTAAATAAAAGTGAAGTTTATAAAAGAGTTATAAGACGGTGGTTTAATCAAAGAAAAGGTAAGGAAGAGTATAATTATCCACCAACATTGGCACAGTTAATAGATATGTTTAGAGTTGTTAATAGTTATTATAAGAAAGAAAAGAAGAAGTTAGATTATATAAATAAATTTAAAGAAAAAGTTGTTTATTTAGATAAGGATAAATTAAATGAGTTAGAAAATAGATAAGGAGTGAAAGTTATGTCATTAAAAAATGCAAAAGAACATTTAGGAAAATATGGATTAGATAATAAAATAAAAGAATTTGATACATCATCTGCAACGGTGAAGGAAGCAGCACTTGCTTTAAACTGTAAAGAAGCTGAAATTGCTAAGACTTTATCATTTTTAGTAAATAATAAACCTATATTAATAGTAGCAGCAGGTAATAGAAAGATAGATAATGCTAAATATAAAAGTAAATTTAATGAGAAAGCAAAAATGCTTAAAACTGATGAGGTAGAACCTTTTATTGGGCATAAAGTAGGAGGAGTTTGTCCTTTTGGTATAAATGATGGTGTTGATGTTTATTTAGATATCTCATTAAAAGATTTTGATATAGTCTATCCTGCTTGTGGTAGTAGCAATAGTACTGTAAAGCTTACTATTAAAGAGTTAGAAGAAGCATCTGATTATAAAGAATGGATAGATGTATGTAAAATAATAGAAGAAGGTTAAAGTATATGAAAAATATTTTATTATTATCATTTTTACTTTTATTAGTAGTTATTTCTTGTAATGTTATAGTAGTAAATGCTAAAGAAATATCTTATGATAATTCTATAACTATTTTAAGAGCAGGGGGAGGAAGTAGTGGATCTCATTCAAGCTCTGGTGGTTCTAGTAGTAGTAGACATTATGGAAGAAGAGGTTATAGTAGTCCTCTTTCTAATATTATTTCTGCTATAATATTTATCATTATAATATTTGCATCCACTATAATCTTATATTTTAAAGTACTAAGAGCATCTTTTAATAGTAAGAGATATTTAAAGCTTTTAGACAATAAGGATATTACCTTTAAATATAAAACTATTGAAAAAAGAGTAATAGAAACATTCTATGTTGTAGAGGAAGCTTGGACTAATAATGATATCAGTAAAGCGAAAGACTATATGGATAAAGATTTATATGAGAGTTTTAAGTCTAAACTTGAGTGGATGGATATTAATAATAGAAGAAATATCTTAAAGAAAATAAGATTAGTTAATCTAAAACCAGTATCTGTTTATGATGATAACGATGATAAAAAAGACTTAATATGGTTTTATATAAAAGGAAAAACGATAGATTATATTGTTGATACTAAGACAAAGAATATAGTCAGTGGAGATACTAAAAATAGATCTTTTGTAGAGTTTTGGAAATTTGTAAAAAATGAAAATAATAACTGGGTATTAAGTGAAATATTACAAGAGGATGAGAGTAAAAAGATAGGGTTATAAAATAAAAGATAGTAGTTTTTTTAACTACTACTTTTAGTCTCCAAACATTTCAAAGATTTCACTCATAAATGACTCTCTTTTTTGCTTTCTAGGTTTCTCTTCATAATGTTTTGTTTCTTTGTGAGAACTTTCTTTAACTTCTTTATTTATATAAGCATCTTCTTTTTCCATAATTTTTTCAAGTTCTCCACGGTCTAACCAGATACCACGGCACTCTGGACAATAATCTATTTCTACACCTTTCTTTTCACTCATTAGTAGAGTAACATCTTTACAAACTGGACATTTCAT
>CALVKV010000141.1 GCA_944333305.1 uncultured Bacilli bacterium | reverse complement strand
TGATAAAAATCATCCTTCATATTATCAATTCCTTGTATCAAATTATTGTCTACCAACACTATTTGACAAAGAACCAATTTAATCAACTAATACCCTTTTCCTATAAGCTGTTTTTTTATCTATATCATAATTTTTCTTAATATCTTTAAGACTACTATATTTATCGCCATAATTATCAGCAACTAATTTAATAAACAATTCTTCTTCATAATACCCGTCAAGAAGATTTTTACCATTTTTGATAAGTGCATAAACTTCAATCGTATCCACATTATCACCGCTAATCTTATCAAAAGACCAATCACTAACTTTATAAATATCATAATCTTCTGCTGTAACATCTTGATTGTATATCAAATATTCCCCACATCTTAAAGTAACATTTTTATCATCATTATCAAAAACAACTTTAGACTCATAAATATCACAATAAGTACTACCAGAAAAATTATTTTTAATATTAGTTACCAAATTATTATTAATTAACTCATATAAGTAGACAACATCTTCACTAGTCTCATTATTATAATTAACAGCATTAATACCTACAGTTTTAGCATTATATCTAAATACCTGATATTTTTCTTTTTGACTATTATTAATAACTATAAACAAAAGAATAGCACTAAGTACCAAGCAAGTAACCGCAATAGTCAAAAATTCATAAGTTCCCTTTCCATTCTGATTAAATCTAAGCATCATAATTTTTTATCTTTCCTTCTATAGTATCATCAACTATTTTTATAGTATCAACACAAAGTTTTAATGCACTATCGTAATTACCTTTAAAGAAAAGAGAACTAGCTCTATCAAGCCCATTATTAATATCTTCATGCAAAGATCTATATCTATTTCCATATACAATTAAAGTTTCTGTCAACTTAGCTTTATCTATCATACTTAGAGTTGTATTATAAAGTTTTAAAACCAAATCGCGAGCTGTATCTACCCTTGTATTAAGTGTTTTAATAACTATTGGTTTACGAGATAACTCTTTAACTACCTCTTCTATAGCTTCATTTGCCTCATTAAGTTCAACAAAATAATTATCACTAATTATAGGTAGTTTAAATGTTCTCATCTTCTCTTTACATTCTTTTAACAATTTATCAATCTCTTCAAGCTGCTCCCTAGCTCTTTGCTCATCTTCATACATATTACCAAGGCTTTTAAGCGCAACATCTAATGTAGATTCAGTCTGTTTAAGTTTTAGTGTTAAATCATCAACTTCCTTAGTAACTAAAGAATATGGAGTTGCTTTATTCTTAACTCTATCTAATATATTTTTATATTCATCTTTAATAGCAGTTAAATCTTTATTAACTTCATTTATAATATTAACATCCTCTTCATTAAGATCATACATATTCTTAATATCATCTAACTGCTCATAAATATTTGTAACTATTCTTTCTGTTTTCTTTAATTTTTTACCAAAATCTCTAATACCCTCATCATATACTTTCCGAGAAAGTCTCTCTTTCTCAAAATCAACAAATATACTATCTAAATAATCAAGTATAGTTTTAAGTTCAAACATACAATCTTCAAGGTTTAAAACTTTTATTCTATCTAAAATAGTACCTACATTTTTACGAGATTCTTCTAGATTATAATCAAGATTAAGATATTCAATTGGATAACCTTTCTCAGTCATATCCTTACCTGTATCTTCAATCTCTTTAATTCTCTTAGGAATAAGCTGTTTACACATAAGCATTAAGTCAGGAACTTCTGAAACAACTATCTCCATATGATCAATCATTGTATCTAAAGCTTTAACGATATGAACAACCTCGCTATACATATTTTCATCCATAGCTTTCTCAAACTCTAAAAATCTTTTCTCAATATTTTCAAGCTGTAATTCTATCGCTTCAGCCATCTCTTCATACAAATTTTTATGATCATTATACTCTTTATTTAAAGCCCTATACTTAGTCTTAAGTTTACTAATAATACTACGATACTTCTCTTCACTTAAAGTTATCTCTTTAATTTGATCAAGTAAATCATCAGCTTGTTCTCTAACTTTATAAACTTCCATTTCACATTTTGCAATTCTAAATTTAGCAGTCTTATACTCTTTTTTATCTAAAAGAGTATCCAATTCTATAAGCATATCATCTATTCTTAGAATATCTACATTTTTAATAGTATCAAACCTATCTTCCCATTTTTGATACTTCTCTTCCATTTTCTCATTTTTAATAATAGGTTCAAGCTTAGAAAGCTCTAATAATACAGGAGTACTACCTATCAAGTTTTTTTCTCTTTCCAAACTATCATATATATTTTGATAATACTTCTTTTGTTTTCTTTTTAAAATAGTGATAATAGCAATTACTAAAATTAAAATTACAATGATTACACATATTATATACAAAAGTGTATGTTCCATTACTATCACCTCTACTATAACATCATAACATAAACTAACATTTTATGCTACTAGAAAAAGATAGTTTTTTTAATAATAAGCTTGACAAAACATACCAATTCATAATATGATATTAGAGCATATTTACTTGAAACAGCAATGTTTTACTTTATTCAATGTGTTTTCTAAGATTATAGTAACTTTTGTGCTGTAAGGTGAAAGAAATACTCCCTGAATAAATGGTGAAAACAAAAATCAAGAAAATGCAAATATAAAGAAAGGAGAAAACTATGGCAAGATATACAGGACCAAGTTATAAACAGTCAAGACGCGTTGGTTTTTCATTAACTGAAACAGGTAAAGAACTTGCAAAAAGACCATATGGACCAGGACAACATGGAAATGCTAGACATGGTAAACCAAGTGATTATGGCACACAATTAAAAGAAAAACAAAAATTACGTTTCATGTATGGTGTTAATGAAAAACAATTTAGAAAGACTTTTAATGAAG
>CALVKV010000140.1 GCA_944333305.1 uncultured Bacilli bacterium | reverse complement strand
GATGATAAAAATCATCCTTCATATTATCAATTCCTTGTATCAAATTATTGTCTACCAACACTATTTGACAAAGAACCGAATTAGATGCACCAACAAAAATTTAAGAAAGCATCTAACTAATAGATGTATTCTTTTTATTATATGAAGAATCTCTTCATATATGTATTGTATCATATTTTTTGATAAATTAATAGATCTATTTTTATCTAAAAACTGACAAAATATAAAACATAAATGTCAGTTTTTTTCTTTAGTTTTATGTTAAACTTCACTAAAGGGGAGTTTAATATGGTAGTACAATCTATTTATTTAAATAAAGATAATGTTTCTAAAGAATCTTGGCAGGAACTAATAAATTATGTATGTAAATATAATGGGTATTTTAGAAATTTTAAAATAGTTGTAGAAATATTTAATAATAAGTTAAAATATTATTTAGTAACTAAATATAGAGTTCCACCAACAATAAACTCTATGGATGATTTTTTAATAAAAGAGAATAATGTTAATATAGTAATTGATTATGAAAAAGCTAAACCTGTTGTTTTAGATGTAGATAAAAATGCTGTAGAGCTTTTTGATATTAGTAAATTAAAACATGATAGAGAACTTAAATATATTATTATAAATATAAGAGGAATAGGTAATAAGAGATTATTTAAGACATATATGTTCTTTAAGAATAATAATGCATATATAAGAAGAAGATTTTTGATGGCTAGACCTACTTATATACTTAGTGTTGATTTTAGTAATAATAAGAGATTTTCTTATGAGAAGAAAAATAAATATTTAAATTTAGAAAAAATATTACCACTTTTAACAAATGATAATAAAGGAATGTTTTGTGTAGATTCTTTTCCTTATTTAAGAGGAGAGTTGTTTCTAAATTATAAAGATTATGATTTTTTTAAACATTCTTTGATAATAGGAAGTAGTGGTAGTGGTAAATCTAAACTTATTAGTCTTTTAGTAAAAAATATAATGCTTAATAATAATGATGATTATAAAGTTGTTATAATTGATCCTCATGCTTCTTTACAAAATGATTTAGGAGGGTTAAATAAGACAAGAGTTATTGACTTTTTAAATGATAAAGTTGATTTGTTTACATCAGGAAATACTGATATTGTGATAAAAAGTGAATTAATGCTCTCAGTATTTAAAAATTTAATGAAAGATGGATATAATTTAAAATTAGAAAGAGTCTTACGTTATACTATCTATTTATTATTAACTAAACAAGATTTTTCTTTTTCTAATATTAGAAAGGTTTTATTAGATATAGAGTATAGAAATAATTTAGTAAAAGAATTAACACCTTATTTAAATGATACAGTTATATCTTTTTTCTTAACTGAATTTAATGATTTAAAGACTAATTATTATAATGAAAGTATATCGCCTTTGATTAGTTTTATTGACGAGATGCTAGTGTTTTCTACTTTTGATAAGTTTGATGAAAGTGTAATTGATGCGGTTAGTGGGAATGATTTAGCAATATTTTCATTAGACAGAAGTATTTTAGGTGATAGGATTGTTAAAACTATTTCTTCTTTAGTAATGGAAGAAATATTAGAAGCAGCGATAGAAAATAAAATAAATAAAAAATTACTTTTAGTTGTTGATGAAGTAGCTTTATTAGAAAATCCTATTATGGAAAGATTATTATCAGAAGCTAGAAAGTTTGGTATTTCTTTAGTGTTTGCTGAACAGTATTTTGGACAAATTAGTAAAAAATTACAGGAATCTATTTTTGCTAATGTTATAAATTATTATGCTTTTAGAATATCAAGAGATGATGCTCTTCTTTTAAAAGATGTTTTAGATGTTAAGTTTGCTAAAACGGCTACAGAAGATGATAAAATAAATTTATTTACAGGATTAAATAATAGAGAAGTAGTAGTGAGAATTAGTAAAGGTGGAAAGATTTTGCCAGTATTTAAAGCTAAAACTACTGATTTTGAAGCAGTTCCTTTAGTTAGAGATAAAGTTAAGATATTTACTAAAATAAAAGATGTTTCTAATAATGTTAAGTTAAATTTGTCTAATTATACAAATAAAAAATTAAAAGATATATTAATAACTTTATCTAATAGTAGAAAAAGACATGGTGATAAAGTATGAGTGAAGAAGATGCTTTAATCGTAATAGATAAGATTTTTAAGGCTGTGTTTTTAATTAATAATACTAATACCTTAGAGGAAATATTAGAGAAGTATGCTTTTGATATAAAGCTTCCTAGAAAAGTATATGATAGTAAAACACAGGAAGAGACTTATACTGATTTTGATAATGCTAAGTTCTTTATTACTAAAGATAATATGGAATCAGTTGATAGTACTAAAGGCTTTATTCTAGAGAAAAAGAATTTTAAAAGTTTAGATGAAATTATAAAGACATGGGAGAGTATTAATACAATAACTACCAATAGATGTTATAATTCTACTTATGTTTCTAAAAGCGATACTATTTATGACTCTAGTTATGTTTATAATTCCTCTAATTGTTCTAATTCAAAAAATATAGTATTTTGTGATGGCTGTGGTAAAAGTGAATATTTATTAGCATCACAAAGAAGTGGTAGTTGTACTTTTTCAATTAGAGTAGATGATTCTAGTAATTGTAGTAATTGTTATAGTGTTATTTGTTCTAATAAAATTAGTAATTCTTTATTTATTCAAGATTGTTTTAACTTGGATGAATGTATTTTTTGTTCTCATATTGCTAATAAAAAATATTGTATTTGTAATATGCAGTTTGAAAAAAGTGAATATTTTGCTATAAAAAAGATAATAATAGAATGGATAGTAAATTCTTAGTATCAAATTGTTATATTAAGCATATTATATTTAGAATACAAATTCTTAAAAAAAAGCGTTACTATTCACAGCCAAATAGAAAAAATAAAAGAAAGATATCCACAGTTGGATATTTTTCTTATTGAAAAATAAA
>CALVKV010000139.1 GCA_944333305.1 uncultured Bacilli bacterium | reverse complement strand
AAAGTAGGTTGGGATACTCATGGACTTCCTGTAGAGTTACAAGTAGAAAAGGAACTTGGTTTTAGTAATAAGAAAGATATTGAAGAGTATGGTATAAAAGAGTTTAATCAGAAGTGTCGTGAGAGTGTTTGGGAAAATGAGAAGGCTTTTTCTGATTTAACTAAAGAAATGGGACAGTTTATTGATTTAGAGCATCCTTATGTTACTTATGATAATAACTATATAGAAACAGAATGGTGGATTCTAAAGAAATTCTTTGATGAAGGATTATTTTATGAAGGACATAAGATACTTCCATACTGTACTAGATGTGGTACTGGTCTTGCTTCTCATGAAGTTGCCCAGGGTTATAAAGAAGTAACTGCAAATACTGTTATTGTTCCTATGAAGAAAAAGGATGAAGATGTATACTTTCTTGTTTGGACTACTACTCCTTGGACTTTAATTAGTAATGTAGCACTTTGTGTTAATCCAAGAGAAGAGTATGTACTTGTTGAGTCTCAAGGTAATAAGTTTATTGTAGGTAAAAAACTAGCTTCTAAAGTATTAGGGGATGATTATACAGTATTAGAAGAATATAGTGGTAAGAACTTGGAGTATATGGAATATGAACAGTTAATACCTAGTTTAAAAGTAGATAAGAAAGCTTTCTTTGTTACAGTAGATGACTATGTAACTATGGAAGATGGTACTGGTATCGTTCATATTGCACCTGCTTTTGGTCAAGATGATTATAATGTAGGTAAAAAATATAATTTACCTGTTTTAAATCCTGTTTCAGAAGATGGTAAATATACTGAAGGATTATGGAAAGGCAGTTTCGTCTTTGATGCCGATATAGAAGTTATTAAATATTTAAAAGAGAATGGTAAATTATTTAAGAAAATAAAAATGGCACATAACTATCCTCATTGTTGGAGATGTGATACACCACTTTTATATTATGCTAAACCATCATATTATTTAGAAGTAACTAAGATAAAAGACCAAGTTGTTAAAAATAACAATGAAGTTAATTGGTATCCTTCTTATGTTGGAGAGAAAAGATTTGGTAACTGGTTATTAAATATGAATGACTGGGCTATATCTCGTAATAGGTATTGGGGTACTCCACTTCCTCTTTGGAAATGTAGTTGTGGTCATCAAGAGATGATAGGTTCAAGAAAAGAGCTTGTCGAAAAAGCGATTGAAGATATAGATGAGACTATAGAGTTACATCGCCCTTATGTTGATGATATTCATATAAAATGCCCAAAATGTGGGAAAACTATGAGTCGTGTTAGTGAAGTAATTGACTGTTGGTTTGACTCTGGTTCTATGCCTTTTGCCCAGTATCATTATCCATTTGAAAATAAGGAATTATTTGAAGAACAATTCCCAGCAGATTTTATCTGTGAAGGAATAGATCAGACTAGAGGATGGTTCTATACATTAATGTTAATATCTACTTTTGTTACTGGTAAGGGTCCTTATAAAAACGTCTTAGTTAATGATTTATTACTTGATAAGTATGGTAAGAAGATGAGCAAAAGTAAAGGTAATATCGTTAAGCCGTTTGATTTGATGAATGAGTTTGGAAGTGACGTTATTAGATTCTATTTACCTTATGTATCTCCAGTATGGACTCCTATTAAGTTTGATAATGATGGCTTAAAGGAAGTTAATTCTAAATATTTATCAACTTTAAAAAATGCATATTCATTCTTTGAGATGTATGCTAATGCTGATAAAATAGATCCAAGGGAATATAATGTTCCAGTTAAAGATAGAGATATTACTGATAAATGGTTATTATCTCGTTTAAATAATACTTTAGATTTAGTTACTAAAGCATATGATGAATATGACTTAAATAAAGTAGTTCATTATATTGTAGATTTCTTAAATGATGACTTTTCTAATTGGTATATTAGAAGTAATAGAAAGAGATTCTGGGATAGTGAACTTAATGAAAGTAAAAAGGCAGTATATCAGACTACTTATGAAGTTTTACTTACTTTGTGTGAGATGGCTGCACCTATTACACCATTTGTTACGGAAGAAATTTATCATAATTTAACAGATGGAAAGAGTGTTCATTTAGCAGATTTTCCTAAAGCAGATGAGACTTTAATATCTACAGAATTAGAAAATAGAATGAGCTTAGTTCGTGACATTTGTAGTTTAGGTCGTAATGCCAGAGAAGACGTATCTATTAAGGTTAGACAACCACTTAACTTTATAATTGTGCCTAAAGTATTTGAAACTGTGGTAGGTGAGTTAGAATCTATTATACTTGAAGAATTAAATGTAAAAGAAGTTGTGTATGAAGAGGATATGAGTCTTTATATGGATTATATTGTTAAACCTAATTTTAGAGTTGTTGGTAAGATGTTTGGTTCTGATATTAAGGCTTTCCAAGAGTTGGTTAGTAAGTTTGATATCAGTGATGTTAATCAGATAAAATCAGGTTATTATACAAGAGAATTTTTAGGTAAGGAATTAAAGATTACTGAAGATATGATTACTACTACTTTAAAGAATAAAGAAGGATACTGTGCTTCTAGTAATGGTAATATTAGTGTTGTTTTAGATACTACTTTAACTGATGATTTGATACTTGAAGGTTTGGCAAGGGAAGTTGTTAGAAAAGTGCAAAGTCTAAGAAAAGATGCTGATTTTGTTATTACTGATAGAATTAATCTTTATTATAATGGAGAGGAAATTGTTGATGTAATGCTTGATAAATATATGAATTATGTTAAAGAGGAGACTTTATCTATTGATGTTATTAAAGATGAAAAGTTAGATAAAAATATTGCGGTTAATGACTTGATGATGGGTCTTAGAGTAGAAAGAAGAAAAAAATAAAAAAGTATAAATTTGGAAAAATGATACAAAATTAAGGTATTAAAAATGCAAAATGATAGGATGAATTTAAGGTTCTTTGTCAAATAGTGTTGGTAGACAATAATTTGATACAAGGAATTGATAATATGAAGGATGATTTTTATC
>CALVKV010000138.1 GCA_944333305.1 uncultured Bacilli bacterium | reverse complement strand
CAAGTGACATATTATATATTAACTTTAGGACATTTTCAAAAGTTAACACTTAAGACATTATCATAAGTTAATCATATGCTTACTATAAAATTAAGGTTAAAAAATTGACAAAGTAACAAAAAAATGTTATAATATGACTACATTCGATGAAGGGGGAATAAAGAATGGAAAATTTAAAATTTGTAGTATTTAATACTAATAATACTTATGGTAATACTAAAGGAGGAGCTGGAAAGGCTAACAGATTAAAAATAGCTGAAGAAGTAGGGTTTGATTTAAATCGTTTATTCATGACTTTACAACCTAAAGAAGCTAAAGATAGAGGTTCAGTTTATGTTTTAACACCTGAAGACTTAGCTAATTATAAAGATTTATATGATTATGATGTATATGCCGATACACCAAAAGTTACACCTGATACACCTGGGGTAGCAATTGGTTTTAATATTTATGATGGTGCTAATATAGTTGCTATGAATACAAAAACAATGGAAGCAACTTCAACATTCTGCCCAGGAACACATATTGATGCTGAAGTTCCAAAAGGAATCGCTGAAGTTACAGGTGGTAATCCAGAAGATATAATAGTTGATGTTTCACCTTTTGCACATGTTTTACCTTTATACAATGCTAATGATAAAAACTGGATGCCAGGCTATGTTAATAACATGGAAGTTTGGGAAGATGCTCTAACTAGAGATGAAAAGACAGGTATTTTATATATTAATCAATTAAAAGCAATAAAGAAAGGTTTACTTGCAGGTGGTATTAAAGAAGAAAACATCGTTTGGGGTGAAGATTCATTCTATACTACAGATGCTAATGGCAATTTTCTTTATCCATCTTTACAAAGAACAAGAATGGTTCCAGATTTAGCAAATCCAGGTAAATTCTTAATTGATGAAGAAACTGGAACATACCTTAATGATGATAAACAAAATGGTAGTTATATGCATGGTGTTGCATTACTAGAAGAAACAAAAGAGCCATATGCTAATGAAAATATTAAAGTTTATAGTTATGGTTCTGCTAGAAGAAGATAGAGTCGAAATAGACTCTTTTTTCTTTTTATGATATTATAATTATATAAAAGATATATTCAAAGAGGTATGCTATGGAAACATTAAAGGAAATATTAAATGCAATTATGAAAGTTTATAATGAAAATTTAGATAATGATAAGAAACATCAATTATTATCAACTTTATGGACTAAATACTATAAACTAAGTGAAAAACTTAATATTAAATTAGATGAAGCTTATAATCTATATTTAATAGGTGAAAATGAAAGCTATATAATTTATCAAGAACCTGAAAGAAAAGAAATAGATAACAAAAAGTTGCAAATAGTTTTAAATCACTATAATGAAATTAAAAATAATGAATTTAAAGAAGGACTTACAAGCGAAGAAATTAAAGTATTATTAGATTATAGTATAGAAAATGCTAGAAAAGCTTTTGACAGCTTAGGTATTAATGTAAAAACTAATTCTCTAAATGGCTTCTGTGAACTTGGTCAAGCTCTAACAATAATGCCTTTAGAAAATTTAGGATTAGAAGTTACTAAAAATAGTGCCACTGCATGTTTTAATTATCCATTTAATCATGTTTTTGGAACAGTTACTTTTCCATATCAAGATAATGAAAAAGTAATAGATAAAACATATTTAATAGATTCAACATATCGTCAATTCTTCTCCACAGTTCGTTGTAATGAAGGTAGATATTATACAGAAGAAGAAAATACTAATTTAAAAGTAGCTCCAGATCCAGGATATTTCATAACAGACATAGTTTTTGCTAAAACTCTAATGAAAGATGGATATATTGAATTAACAAAAGAAAATGCTAAAAAATATGGAGAAGCTTTTTATAAAGCTAGTATTACTTTAAAAAATATAGAATTATTGCAGAACAATGATATAGATTATTATAGTAATATTATTTTAAACAGCGAAGATTATAAAGTTAATAAAAATGAATTAGAAGGTTTAAATACATCATTTCCTAAAAGTAACTCTAAAATTATATAGTGATATATTTTCTTCCTATAGTATAAAATACTATAGGAAGAAGGAAATAAAATGAATAATTTAAAATTTAATAATAAGGTATTACAAATAGGTCAATATGCAATATATAAGAAAGGAACAGCAGATTTTGCAAATTTACGTATTATTGATATTGATAATAAGTATGGGACTATGACTACTAATGCTCTTTTTTTTGAAGATGAATTATCTTATGATGCTAGAAAGGCAATCTTTTTAGAACGACGCAAAATGGCTGCCAAAGATAATAAAGAGGCTTTTGACCCATATAAATTTTATATACCAAAACAAGATGGTAAAGGGCAAGCAGTAGAAATTACAAAAGAAATGGTAGAATCTTACAAAGATGGTTGGGACCTAGATATTGAAGCTGACATTTTAATTACAACTGATAAAGTTCCAGGAGTTGTTACTGGTTTTCCAGTTGCTGATTGTCCTGTTATTGTAGCAAGTGACTTAAAGAATGGTATAACTGCTACTGCTCATTGTAGTGCAAAAATGATTAATAATTATTTACCAATTAAAACTGTAGAAGCTCTACAAAGTATGTACAATAGTAAAAAAGAAGATATTTTTATTTATGTAGGAGCTCATGCAGGAAAAGATTGGACTTATGATAGATATCCTGATTTTGCCACTGAAAGCTTTTGGCGAAAAACAGGAGCAGTATCTAAAGTTAAAGATAATGATTTTAGAATTAACATGGATAAAGCTTTACTTTATCAACTTAATCCAGATGAATATGAAACTTACATTATAAACACAGATAATACTATAACTAATTCTAACTATTATTCAAACCATGCCTATACAAAAGGCAATAAAGAAAAAAAAGGACGTAATTTTGTAGGAGCTTACTACCAAAAAATAAAAACTTTATAAAAAGAGTCAAAAATAAAAGACTCTTTTTTCTTTTTATGATATACTTTTAACTAGGAGGAAGTATGAAAAAGATTAACCTAGATA
>CALVKV010000137.1 GCA_944333305.1 uncultured Bacilli bacterium | reverse complement strand
AGATTCGTTAAAATAAACCAAATTATTCCAAAGATAAAATAATCTGTTTGTTTACAATTTTTGATTTTTGGTATTAATAAGTATGCTACTACAAATATACATATACTAAGAATAATTCCACTTAATGGTAGTGCAATATCTCCTAATTTAACCAATATATTTTCTCTTAATCCACCATTCATAATTGCTAATGGAATAATTAAAAACCATATTCCTATTGCTTGAATATATTTACTCATAATAATCACCTTGTAATTTATAATTCTCTTAATTTTAAAAAATTATCTATGTTTATTTAGTATATTCTCTAAATTATATGTATAGAATACTTCTTTATATCCTACACCAAATTTAACGAAATCTTTTTCATATTTTGATAATTTACCACCCCATGATTCATATACTTTTCTAGCTTTTATATTATCTTTTAAAACTCCAATTACATATTTTGAGGCACCATTTTCCATTGCCCATTGTTCAAATATATTTTTAAATGAGCTCCCAATTCCACAACCTTGAAATTTTGGATCAACATAGAGTGCAATTAAATCAGCATAATCAGAATTAAAATGTTCATATGATGAATTAATACTTCCACGCATTATTCCTATTATTTCATTATTATATTCAGCAACATATGCTATATTTTTGTTATCATTTTTTATATTATCGGTAAATGTTTTTACTTTCTCATCTACTCGGTTATCTTTTTCTATGAATACTTCTTTTGGAAATATATGATTATATGCATCTCTCCATACTTTGTTTACTAAAATAAACCAATTCTTAGCATCTTCTGGTTTTACTTTTCTTATCTTTAATAGTTTTCTATCCATATTTTAGCCACCTCTCAAACTACTATTTAATAATTATTTAGTTTATATACATTTATAAATATATTTTTCTTCTCCTTAAAAATTTACTATTTATTAAATATATTTACTTGCTTCCCTCACACTTAAACTACTCATTTTATCTTTATATTTATTTATAAACTCTCTTACCCATTCAGGATTAGTTTTAGAATAATCTCTTAAAGCCCAACCTATCGCTTTATTAATAAAGAATTCATCACTACCAAAATTATTAACTAATATTTTTTCTAATAGTATGGTATTAGTTTTATCTTTTCTACATAATTGATGATCTATCGCTATTCTTCTTACCCAAAAGTCATTATCACAAGACCATTCTAGCATTAAATCATCAACTCTACTATCTCTTAGTCCTATCTCACCAATAACTCTATCTAAAAAATCAATTGTATCCCACCACTGTTTTGTTTTTATATACTTTTCTATTTTAGGGATATCATCATAAGTTAAAAAGTTATTCATTGCAATTAAATAATCAGATACTAAATATTGGAATTCTCTATGGGAATCCAGATAGCATTTATCAAGAAAATCCCAATCAACTTTTTTACCTTTCTTTTCATCTTTAAGAAAATCTTTATATAATGCTTTTCTTTTAGGAGTAGGAATTCCATAAAACTCAAATAAGTTTCGCATATATTTTGCCATTGATATAGCATTTTCTTTATCTTCATTCTGTTCAAATAACTTTTTTATTTCTAAATATTTATCCATAATGACCCCATTCTCTAATATATATTTTAAATTATTATTAAATAATTACAATATATATAGTTGAAATTCTAAATTAATTATATCATCTTTACTAAAAGAAAAACAGTAATACAAACAAAAAAAGACTGGCAGTGCTTATATGACTGAGTTAAAAAATAACTCTTATATTCAATAACTTGAATAAATCATATAAGGCTTATATGCCAGTCCTTTTTAATGTAACCATAATATCATTATTTTATGCATAAGTCAATATACTACTGACCAAATTTTTTTGATGGAAATCTGCTCTCATAAACAATATATGGTTTTATTTTTGCATAAAATTTTTCATTATTACTATTATATTTTTTATATAATGAGTTTGCAACTATATCTGCCCACTGAATTAAATAACAGCTCTCAGATTCAAAATAATTTATATCGAATTCTATTCTTTTTACATTATTTTTTGTTTCTAATTGTTCTAATACTAGCTTATTATATAAATAAGGTTTTAATGAAAGTCTATTGCCAATTTTTACAGAACGATTATCTAAATAAAGGTTTATTTTTTCTACATCTTTATATTCTTCTACAATTCTCTTTACTATTAATTGAATTAAATAATTAAAGCAAGCATTTTTATCATCAGACTTTGCTAACAACATTGTAGTTTGTTTTAAATCAAGAACTATATACCTAACTTTAATACCTTTAAAAAGAATCTTATCAAGTAGTTCCAGTCTATCATCATCTTTCAGTCTACTGCCCTTTAATTCTGTAATTTTGGGTATGTCATTTTTTTGTTTAAATCTACATATAACTCTACCTGCTCTTTTAGATATAGCATTTTTTAAAGTTGGATCCACTTCTAAAGCACATATTAAAAAATATCTTCCCATACCTGTACCTAAATTACCTGATTCATCTATATACAAATTGACTTCCTTCATTTATATTTTCCCCCTGTATAATAGTTTTAAATATATATCTACAGTAACATAATGTATATATATTATCAACCATATAATTTAAAATTTCATTTTTTTATTACACAAAATAAGAAACTATAAATGATGATTAATTATTATTTTGCTTATCATAATATGAAATCTCTATTTTATTTCCATCTAAATCTTCAATAGCAAAACAAGTATAATTATCTAAACTATTAGGAATTTTTTCAGGTTCATATAATATTTTTGCACCTATTTCTTTACACTTATTAAAAGCTTTATCTATATCATCAGTATATAAACCTAAAACTCCATTATTTCCTATAACTCTTTTATCACCTGTCGCTTCAACAGAAATAATACCAAAGTAAGTTCTATTATCTTTATTTTGCCAGTCAGCCCATCTATTTTCAGTTATATTGGTGGGCTCTTCTTCAAACAGTTTTGAGTAAAATTTTATTGCTTTGGTTATATCCTCTACCACAAAGTAAAAATTATCTATTCTCATAAGTTTCTCCTAATCTATCTTATAAATATAATTATCTTTTCTTGG
>CALVKV010000136.1 GCA_944333305.1 uncultured Bacilli bacterium | reverse complement strand
CTAATCACAGTCTTTCTAAAGCTTTACATAGTGTTATTGACTATTAATTATGCTTTCCGATAAATTTAGACTCCGTCTAAGTAATTCCTTATTTTTGTTATTTACTTCTTTATACATCTTTAAGGATTCACCTAATATATCTCCATACTTTTCAAGATAATTTTTAGTATGTTCTGTCATATTAGATGGTAAGTTATTTACATTAAACCACTCTAACTTCTTACTCTCATTATCATTTACTTTTAAAATTCCCCTATATTTCTTTATTACATAAATGGCAGTTATATCATATAATTTATCTCCATTAGGATATTCTCTATAAGTATCTTTTCCTGATAATACTTTTACCATCTCTAAATCTATAATATCTAAATTAGTCTCTTCTTTTAATTCACGTCTTGCAACATCTTCAAAACTTTCTCCTAATTCCATCGCCCCTCCTGGAAAACCATACTGATTATAATCAGTTCTAAGTTGTATTAATACTTCATCTTTATCGTTAAAAATAAATAATAATACTCCTGCTGTTAAAATAGGTTCATGCCCTACATACTTTCTTAAATCTTTAATATAACTCATACTAACTCCTTTCTCATTATATATCTTATTTTTCCTCCATACATTAACTTTTCTTTATATTTTTTATAGCCTGTCTTTTCTAATGTCTTAAGACTTGCTAAATTATCAGGATGAACAGTTGCATAAGAGTATTTTATACTAGCATCTCTTTCTTTCATTATAGATTCTGCTTTTAAAATTAAACTCTCTTGCAAATGATTTCCTCTATATTTTGGTAATACTCCGGCATTATCCATTTCAATAGATGAAGATAACTCATCTTTAGGTATTTCTTCTGCAAGTTCATGTTTTGGATTAATATGTCGCTCTGCAAGTAGGAAACCTGCTAAATTATCTTTATATAATGCTTTAACAATAATGGCATCATCATTTAATTTATCTAATATCTTATCATAATTAGCAAGTCCTATTGCATACCATTCTTTGTTTTCAATTATGTCATGTAAATACTTAATAGCATCTATTATTTCATTAATATCATTAATATTTCCTTCTTTAATTAGAAATTTCATATTTTTCCTCCTAGTTTTTACTGTATCTTAAATAATTTTATTTATTTTCTTTAGTAATGTTTCTTTTACATCACTATCCCCTATTAAGGTAATGGAAAATGTTTTATAACATATTCTATTTATACTAGCAACAAGAGTGATAGACTATATTCTCATCTATAATAAAATATTTATCATAAAATGTATTATTATATATAACAGTTAAGTTATTATATTGTTTATTATTTTTTCTTTCGCAAATTTAAGAATGTTATAGACTCTAAATGATAAGTATTAGGAAATTCATCCACTAATTTAATAGATTTAAGTTCATAACAACTATCTAAAAGATTAATATCACGAGCAAGGGTTAGAGGGTTACATGAGACATAGATAATATTTTTTACTTTTAATGATAAAAGAAACTCTATTAAGTCTTTAGAAATACCACTTCTTGGAGGATCTAAAATAATAGTATCAGGAACAAACTTTAGTTTATTAATAACTTTACTGACGTCTCCTAGATAAAACTCTGTATTAGTAATATTATTTAACTTAGCATTACTTTTAGCATCCCTCACTGCATCTTCTATTACTTCAATACCAATTACTTTTTTAGCATAGTCACTTACTAATAAACTAATTGTACCTGTACCACAGTATAGATCATAGATAATATTACAATTTAATTTTTTTACTAAATCAATAACTTCTTTATATATTAAACTAATCCCCTCTTTATTTACTTGAAAGAAAGAATCTTTTCTTACCATAAACTTTTTAGATAAAACATCTATCATTAAAGATGGAACTCCACTGATTAGTTCATTGTTATAGTATAGAGAACTAACAGTTGATAAGAAGAACTCTTTAATTGATTCTTTAGACTCTTTACCTTCTAATATTAACATAAGTTTACCATCTAAAGATTTAATAATCGCTTTAGTTAGGTTCTTATGTACTTTAATAAAAGAATTAAGCAAAGCTGTTAGGGTTATAATATTACTATCTAATAAATTGCATTTATCTATAGGTATTAAATTATTAGTCTCTTCTTCATAATAACCTAACTTATCTCCTTTAATATGAAAAGTTACTTTATTACGATAGTTATAACATTTAGTAGAAATTATCTCTAAAGAGTCTAAATTATAATTTGTATATTTAGAGAAAATATTCTTAACAGCATTCTTTTTAAATTCTAACTGTTCATCATAATTTAAATGTCCTATCTGACAACCTCCGCAAGTTTGATAATAAGGACAATATTTTACTTTAAGGGTATCACATCTTTTACCTATAGAATATCTTTTCTTATCTTTTACTAATTTAATAGAAACTTCTTCACCTAGTTTTACTTTAGGTATAAATATTACTTTATTATCAACTTTAGCAATTCCTCTACCTTGATGATCATAATCTATTATTTTAACTAACATAAACTTCACCTACTAATAGATTACTACAAAATTTATGAATGGAAAAGCTTTTAATATCGCTTGACACTTAAGAAAATGTGTTATATCATAATTACACAAAGAGGAGAGAAAAATATGTTTGAAAGATATAATATTAATGATTTATTTATCGCAAGTGTTAGTGTTTCTTATCCTGAAAACAAATTAGGTGTTGATAAAATTGGTGGTATTTTAGAAATTGCTACAGCAGGATATGGTTATGTAACAATATTAAGAAAAGATAAAGACAAATATATTGATTTACAAGATGGCTCTACTATGATGGATACAATAGATCCAAATAAGCTTAGTCATACAATAGACTATATGGAACCATTAAGTAAGTATTATAACAAGGATGGTAAAAAGAAAGATACACTTAGTAAAAAAGAAGCGATTGGATTATCATTAAAGTATTACAAAGAATTTCATAAAGATGAAGAAGCACAAAAAGTAAGAGTTTATAATAATAGAGGTTAAATACCTCTTTTTTATTTTAATAATAATCTTTATTTTGGTAATACTAAAAGTGAAATGAGGTGAAGTTATGCTTGTTGATGAGATTAAAAAAGCTTTTGGTAATGCC
>CALVKV010000135.1 GCA_944333305.1 uncultured Bacilli bacterium | reverse complement strand
AACAATTATCAAGGTGCTAGAACAAGACCTAACTTTGACTGGTCAAATTATCCTGGTACTGGTACTTATAATGAAGGTGAAACATCATACTTCTATCAATATAAAGTTAATGAAAATGATAAGACTTATGAATTAGTTAAGAGTTTTGAAATACCTTACTCAAGCATAGTAAGTGATGTTGAGATACTAGATGGTGGAAACATTGTCGTTGGTAGTGGTAAAGATAACTCATATGGTGAATATGATAATGATGGTAATTTAATTAGACAATTTAATTACAACTCTAAGAAATATGCTTATCGTGTCTTTAAATATGAATTTAATAACTTATTTGATTAAAGTCTAGTAATAGACTTTTTTCTTTTTATCTGATAAAATATTACCGTATTTTGAAGGAAGTGTGATATTAATGAAAGGAAAAGTTTTAGAAAAAGGAAAACTATTAGAAACATTATTTATTTTATTTAAAGACTTAAGTAAGAAAAAAATAAAGAATTATCTAAAAGATGGAGGAGTCCTAGTTAATGGTAAAGTTGTAACAAAGTATAATATGATTGTTAATAAAAATGATGTTATTGAACTTAGTAAGATTAATAAAACTCATAAGAAAAGTAATCTTGATATCATCTATGAAGATGAATACTTTTTAGTAATAAATAAACCTGCTGGACTTTTATCTATCAGTACTACTAAAGAAAAAGAAAAGACCGCCTATCACTTAGTTAGAGAGTTTATTAAAAATAGAAAGAAGTCTGATAAGATTTTTGTACTACATCGCCTTGATAAAGATACATCAGGAGTCTTAGTCTTTGTAAAAGATAATACTCTAAAAAATATCTTACAAAATAATTGGGATAAATATGTTAAAACAAGAGAATATGTCGCTTTAGTAACAGGTAATGTAAAAGATGTGGATGACTATACTTGTTACTTAAAAGAAATAGGACCTGATAAAGTTATTGTTACTAATAAAAAAGATGGTAAAATTGCCGTTACTTCCCTTAAGACAATTAATAAAAATAATAAATACAGTCTTGTTAAAGTTAATATCAGAACAGGAAGACGTAATCAGATAAGAGTAGTCTTAAATCATTTAGGATGTCCTATATTAGGAGATAAGAAGTATGGAGGTATTAAATCTAATAGACTATATTTACACGCTAGTAAACTAATTATAACTAATCCACTTAATAATAAAACTTATACATTTGAAAGTAGTGTACCTACATCATTTAAGAAGGTGTTTAAAGATGAAAAGTAAAAACCAAGTAGAACATAGTCTTATAACAAAATATCGTAAAGATATCTGGCGTAAATTTATGAAAGCGGTTAGAGACTATGAACTAGTTAAAGATAATGACCATATCGCTGTTTGTATTTCTGGTGGGAAAGATTCGGTTTTACTTGCGAAATGTTTAGAAGAATTACAGAAACATGGTAAGACTAACTTTAAACTTTCATATATCATTATGAACCCAGGATATAAAGAAGAGACTTTACAAGTAATAAAAGATAATTTAGAAACCTTAGGTATTGACTATAAAATATTTAACTCTGATATCTTTGAAGTCGCTAACAAACTAGATAAAGAGCATCCTTGTTATATGTGTGCAAGAATGAGAAGAGGTTTTCTTTATAAAACTGCCAAAGATTTAGGCTGTAATAAAATTGCCTTAGGACATCACTTTGATGATGTAATTGAAACAATACTACTATCAATGTTTTATGGTGGAGAATTTAAAACAATGTTACCAAAATTACACAGTACTAATTTTCCTGGTATGGAACTAATTAGACCACTTTATTTAGTAAGAGAAGAATCTATAAAAAAGTTTTGGCAATATAATGAATATACCTTTATAAACTGTGCTTGTAAATTTACAGAAAATAAAAATATTGAGAATAATTCTAAACGTTTAGAAATAAAAAAACTATTAGAAAACCTTAGAGAAAAAAGTGATGTTATTGATAATAATATCTTTAAAAGTAGCGAGAAAGTTAATTTAGAAACACTTTTAAGTTATCAAGACAAAGGGGAAGAAATAAGTTTTTTAGACCGTTACTAGGTCTTTTTCTTTGCAAAATTTATGAACCTAAAAAGTTTAGAAAAATATTGGCTTTCTTTTTATAATCAAGTATATTCTATATGAAGGGTAGGCTTGTTTAAAGTTAGAGCTTATCTTGAGGAAAGGAGGGAAGAAGTGGTGAGAAATGTAAAAAAAATATTAGGTATGGCTATGGTTAGTTTATTCGCTTTCGTTCCATTTTTAAATGTTTCTGCTCAAACAGAGTGGACTTTAGAAGATTGGGAAACAGAAAATGGTGATTATGGTAGTGTAACTGCAGTTGATGATAACATCACTAATATTAAAGGTAGCGGTTATGAAAATGAACCAGGAATGTCCTATGGACCATATAGTATGAAAAGTGATGCGAAATTAGCAGATGGTATTACAGAAGATGTATATATCGAACTAAATAAAGATAATATGACTCATGGGGAATTATTTGCATTAACTATGTCATTAAATGATGAAAGTGATAGTTATGTTACAGAATTACTTGTACAAACCCAAAAAGTTAATGATGATTATCTTGTAACTGTAGGACTAGACCCTAATTTTAGTGCTACTATCTCTGAAGATGGAGTGTATACTTATAGATATACTGCTACTTTAGAAGATGGTAAAACTTATCTTCAATTTTCAATATTAAAATGGGATGAAGTAATCGCTTCAACTACTAAAATTGATATGGGAGAAACAAATGCTGTAAGTGCAGGATATATGTGGTTTGGTAGTATAACTGCTGCAAATGGTATTAATGTTTATACAACATTACCAGAAAAACCAACAGAAGAAATTCCTGTTGAACCAGTAGAACCAACTGAACCTGGTGATGAAACTACAACATCTGATAGTACAGTAGAAGAACAAAATCCAGAAACATCTGATAGTATAGTTTTAACTGTTGGTATGTTAGTAACATCACTTACATTAGTAGGCTTTGGCATTAGAGCAATAAAAAAAGAGCTTAGTGTAAGTAAGCTCCAAAATAGTGTATTAGGCAATTAGATAGGTTCTTTGTCAAATAGTGTTGGTAGACAATAATTTGATACAAGGAATTGATAATATGAAGGATGATTTTTATC
>CALVKV010000134.1 GCA_944333305.1 uncultured Bacilli bacterium | reverse complement strand
TAGAAGATATGAAAAAGATAGAAGTCAAAAACTAGAAGTTAGTAATATATTTATAGGAGATATTTTACAAACTAAAAACAATACATCCTTAGAAAAAACTCATCCACAAAAAATAACTGAAGTATATTCTAAGACTAAAAGAAAAGATGCCTTGTTATATCTTTTAAATAAAAAAGTATCATTTAGTACCTTAAGTAATATAGAATTTTATGATAGTGAATTTGTTGACTTAGTAACAGGAGAAAAATATGATAATAACGATATAAATAAAATAGGTGGGTTATTTGTAAATCCGAAAATGAGACCTTATTTATCTTATGTAGAGTATAATGGACATATAGAAGAAAAAAGAATGGTATTAAAGAAATATAGAGAAAGAAGAGTGAAGTAATATGAGTAAGAAAGTATTTGAATATGATTTTTATGGAAAGAAGATAGTAGTAGAACATGGAGAACTTGCTAAGCAAGCATCAGGTTCTGTTTTAGTTAGATATAATGATACAGTAATATTGACAGCAACTGTTATCAATAAAAATGCTAATTTGTTAAGTGATTTTTTTCCACTAACAGTTAATTATCAAGAAAAACTATATTCTGTTGGAAAGATTCCTGGAGGATTTATTAAAAGAGAAGGTCGTCCTACAGAAGCAGCTACTCTTGCCGCTAGAATGATTGATAGACCTATGAGACCTTTATTTAAAGAAGATTTTAAAAATGAAGTTCAGGTTATAAATACTGTTCTTTCAGTAGATCAAGATTGTTCTCCTGAACTTACGGCTATGTTAGGTTCAAGTATCGCTACTATGATTAGTGGGGCTCCTTTCCTAGGACCTATCGCTGGTGTTAAAGTAGGTTATGTTGATGGAGAATATATCATTAACCCAACTGTAGAAGAACTAGAAAAAAGCGAATTAGACCTTACTGTTGCAGGAACAATTGATGCTATTAATATGGTAGAAGCAGGGGCTAAACAAGTAAGCGAAGATATTATGCTTGAAGGCTTAATGAAAGGACATGAAGCTATAAAAGAATTGTGTAAATGGCAAAGTGAGATCATATCTGAAATTGGCGTTACTCCTTTTGAATATGAAAGCTTAACTATTGAAGACAGTCTAAAAGATGAAGTTACTAAGCAAATAGAAAAAGCTTTAGATGAAGCATTAAGAATTAAAGAAAAATTAGAACGTTATGGAAGAATTGATGAAATAAAAGATAATCTATTAGAAAAATATAAAGAAGATAATAAAGACTTAGAAACCGATGATTTAAATTTATTACTTGTTAAAGTTAATAAAATATTTAGTGATGTAGAATATAGATTATTTAGAAATATAGTAGTTAAAGAAAAGATAAGATCAGATGGTAGGCGCATGGATGAGATTAGACCTTTATCAACTGATATTGACTTACTACCAAGAACACATGGCTCTGCTCTATTTACACGTGGAGAAACCCAAGCTTTATCAGTTACAACTCTAGGAGCTTTAGGAGAACATCAAATATTGGATGGTCTTAGTCTAGAAGATGAAAAAAGATTTATGTTACACTATAACTTTCCACAATTTTCAGTAGGTGAAACAGGAAGATATGGTGCTCCAGGAAGACGTGAAATTGGTCATGGTGCCTTAGGTGAGAGAGCTTTACTTCAAGTAATACCTAGTGAAGATGAATTTCCTTATACAATTCGTGTTGTCTCAGAAATACTTGAAAGTAATGGTAGTAGTTCTCAAGCATCAATTTGTGCAGGTTGTATGAGTTTAATGGCCGCTGGCGTTCCTATTAAAGCTCCAGTTGCAGGTATTGCTATGGGACTTATTACAAGTGATAATGACTATACAATTCTAACAGATATCGCTGGGATGGAAGATCATCTAGGTGATATGGACTTCAAAGTAGCAGGTACTGCTTCTGGAATCACTGCTTTACAAATGGATATTAAAATAAAAGGTGTTACTAAAGAAATATTAAAAGAATCTTTAGAACAAGCTAAGAAGGCCAGATTAGAGATTCTTGAAGTTATTAAAAAACAAATACCTGAGCCTCGTAAAGAAGTATCTAAATATGCTCCTAAAACTAAAGTATTTTATATTTCTCCATCTAAAATACGTGATGTTATAGGTAAGGGTGGTGAAATGATTACTAAAATCATCTGTGATGCTAGTAATGTAAATGATGTTAATAACATCAATGCTGTTAAAGTAGATTTAGAAGATGATGGTAGAGTAATTGTATATCATACTGATAAAGATGTTATCGATAAAACTGTTAAGATGATTGAAGATGTCGCAAGAGAAGTAGAAGTTGGTAAAGTCTATGAAGCGAAAGTAGTCGCTGTTCATGACTTTGGTTGTTTTGTAGAAGTATGGCCAGGTTGTGAAGGACTAGTTCATGTTTCACAACTTGATACTAAACACATTGACAAAGTAGAAGATGTGGTAAAAGTAGGAGATACTATCTTAGTAAAAGCTATAGGTAAAGATAAAAAAGGAAAAGAAAACTTTTCTAGAAAAGAAGTACTATTAGATATGAAAAAGAAGAAGTCTAACTAAAAACTTCTTCTTTTTCATATTCCTTACATTTTTCTTCTAAAAGTCTAAAGTCACAACATCTATCTTTAGTTCTTTTAGAAAGTTTATTAGTATCATATTTTAACATAAAGAAATTAACTTTATCTAATAATTCTCTTTTATGATTATTTAAATAAGTGGTTTGTTCTATAATTAGTTTCCTATATTGTTTATCTTTTACTAAAGGAAGCACTTCAGTTAAACAAGAGTTTGGAGTTGGAATCATATTATTAATATTAACTATACCGAGTTCTCCATCTTTGATTTTAAATATATCAAGAGCCTTATCTTTCATTGTTAAATGTTTTGGTTTAGGACTTGATAGAGGAGCAAAGTAAGTTTGATTATTAAAAGTATAGACAACTCCTACATAAGGTCTAGCTTTACTTTTATTATAAGCAACTTTATTATCAAACTTTCTCAAATAATTTATGTAATTAGTATCAATATAGTATATTTTTAATGTTTTCATGTGAACCTCCTAAAATAGATAATAAAAGGACGATTTAATTAAAAATCGCCCACTTTTTTCAGTCCCTACTACGGCAAGGGTATTCCACTTTTTTCAGTCCCTACTACGGCAAGGGTATTCCACTTT
>CALVKV010000133.1 GCA_944333305.1 uncultured Bacilli bacterium | reverse complement strand
AATAAAGTTTACAATATGTTACATGGGGGGGGGGAGCTTACTGCTTAACTCCTCTGTTGAAAGGAGGGAGAGGCTAACATTTAATTCTCTCTCTCAAAAAGAGGTGGACTATGAGTAATAGTGTACTAAAAGACAAGGATGGCAAGATTTTAGATTTTATAGTTCCAAGGTATGAGAAATTAGTAGCACCAAAAATTAATTATATTCAGATTGGAACTTTAAAGGTTTGTTGGGGTACAGTTCAAGCAACTTACGTTAATCCAAATGTCATGAGTACAAATATAACGTTCCCAACAACATACAATAATGTTCCAAATGTTCTGCTTACATTAAATGGAACAAATAACGAATTAGCCGAGCTAGACGAAAATGCAAAAATCACAAACATTACGACTGAACACGCTTCTGTTTATGTCCATAGCCAAAACGGAGCTTTTAGCGCTGGTTGGACACAAAAGGTTAATTGGATATCAGTTGGTTATTAATTACTCATAGTTAAGCTAAAAAGCAAAAAATATGAATGAAGTATTAAAAGATGGATCTGGAAAGATATTAGACCCTAATATTCCAAGATATGAAAATTTAAAAAAAAATGTTAATAGTTTGTTTAAATTTCAACATTTTTCATTGCCAGTTTACATAGGTGGTAATGCTAACATATCTGCAAGTGTAGGGCAGATAAATAAACCTAATGGTTATACTTTACTTGGCATATTGCCCTTAGAAAGTGGATATGCAGACCAATGGCAGGTTACTTATTCAAGATATGGGACAGGTGTGCAAGCATACATTAAGAGCTATTATTCTTCTGATTTACAAGCGACTTTGCAATGTGTAGCTGTGTATGTAAAAACAAATTATTACAATCAAAATTTAGTAAGTTAAGGAGGAACAATGAATGAGATAATTAATTTAGCAAAAGAGATAGGGCAGTTTATAGCTTTTATCATAGTAAGCTTATTCTTTTGTAAACAATATCTAAATCAATATTTTAAAAAGACTAATGTAGGTAAAATGCTACCTAGACAGAACAAATTAGATTTAGAAATACTTAATAAACTAGAGTATGTAAAAGAGATTCTAAATGCTGATAGAATCCATGTGTATGAGTTTCATAACGGCGAACATTATTCTGATTATAGGTCAGCATATAAATTCTCATGTACATATGAAGTCTTTAAGGCTGGTAATCAGCCAGTTCAACAGAGATGTATAAACTTACCTACCAACTGTATGCCTCAGTTTATACATAGGATTACAGAAGATGGTAAGTTTATATGTAAAGACTTAGAAGAACTTAAAACATCTATGCCTAGTACTTATAATTTTAAGAAGAGTATAGATGTAGGAGCATTTTACGATATAGCAATACACAATAAAGAAGGTAATATCATAGGGTTTATTGCTATTCATTGGATTAATAAAGAAAATGTGAAAGTTGATGAAGATACTATTAAACAATTAATTTGGTATGTTGAAGAACATCTCATCAATTCAAAATAAGAAAGGAAGTGATTAAATGCAAGTACAAGTATCTAAAGATAAAGTAACTATATTAGATAAGTGTACAGTTAAAGTCCATAAGGGCGAGTATAACATTAATAAGATAACATTTGACTTATCAGAAGAATACACTGATGATTTGGTAAAAGTTGCAATTTTTAAAATTAAATATGGTAAGTCTTATCAGGTTTCAATAATAAACAATCAGTGTAATATACCTTCAGAAATTCTATCTTGCGTTGGTGAAATAATGTTAGGTGTTTATGCTTATAAAGTTACTGATAATAAATTAGAACTGAGATATAGTCCTTATCCAACTTATTTCACAGTTATTGGTGGTTCTTATGATCCTAGTGCTGAAGAGTCTCAAGAGATAACTCCAAGTCAATTTGAGCAGTATATGCAAGCATTACAAGATGGATTGAATCAAGTTCAATCATCTATTGATGAATTAAATAATGCTACTGATAGTGCTAATGACTTAGTAGATGAAATTAATCAAAAATTAGAAAATGGTGATTTTATAGGCCCGCAAGGTCCTCAAGGTAAGGTAGGTCCACAAGGTCCACAGGGAGAAAAAGGAGAGAAAGGTGATATTGGTCCTACTGGACCACAAGGCCCTCGAGGTGAACAAGGACCTCAAGGAGAACAAGGTATCCAAGGTGTTCAAGGAGAACAGGGTATTCAAGGAGAACAAGGTATTCAAGGTGAAATTGGTCCTAAGGGTGAAAAAGGCGATAAGGGTGATACAGGAGTAGGAATAAGCACTATTACGAGTGGAACACCTGTTGTAGGGGAGGAGAAAACGACAACACCAATAACATTTAACAAAACAGATGGCTCTAATCAAACAGTTAATGTTGAAGCTCAAAACGGGGAAACACAGGATTTAAGTGGTTATGTTACAAATGATGCTTTAGACAATATTGTACCTAAGAATACAGGAAATGGAGAGATAGTTTCAGTAGATGATGCTATAGCTTATAAAACATTTAATGTAACAGTTGATGGTGCTAGTGAACAAGTGACTACTACTGGTAAAAATTTATTACCTAATAATATCACTTCACAAATTATAAATGGAGTAACCGTTACTAAAAATGATGATGGCTCTATAACTTTAAATGGTACAGCAACATCGTATTTTATTTTAAAATTTACAGATGACCCCATTATACTTCAACCAGGAACATATATGCAAAGCTTCCATCCAAGTGGTTCTGCTACTCCAACTGGCGGTATTTTTATAAATTCTAAAGATAGTGATAACAATCAAGTTTTCGAATATTCAATCACCAATACAATTAGTAAAACTTTAGATGTAGAAACGACAATAGTAAATTATAATGTCTCAGTAAATGTGGGAACAGTAATCGAAAATATAACACTGTATCCAATGCTAGAACTAGGTTCACAAGCAACATCATACGAACCCTACACAGGAGGACAACCAAGCCCAAGTCCAGAATATCCACAAGAAATCACTACTTTAACATTCGATAAGATAACGAGGCGTGGGAAAAATTATTTAAACATAGAAGATGGTAGTCAGACTATAAATGGTGTAACAGTTACTAAAAATAATGGAAAAATTACTGTAAATGGTACAGCAACAAAAACTTGTTTTTTCCCTATTAGTAAATCTATTGATAACTTCCGACCAGGAAAATATGTATTAAGTGCTAATAATTCAAAAACATTAAACAATAATCAAAATTTATTAAGAATT
>CALVKV010000132.1 GCA_944333305.1 uncultured Bacilli bacterium | reverse complement strand
TACACCTGTTCCCATCCCGAACACAGAAGTTAAGCACTCTAACGCCGACGATAGTGTATGCGAAAATAGGAAGTTGCCAAGAATTTTTTTGTTTATAAAAGACTATTCTTAAATGATGAGTCTTTTTTTGTTATAATTTGTATTGTATAATGTATAGTATAGGAGTAAACAAAATATGAAAAAGAAAAGAAAAATATTATTAATACTTATAATACTAATTTTAGTTATATGTTTATTAGCTGTAGGATATATATCACTAAATAATAATACAAACATAGATGCCAATACTGAAGTAAATAATTTAATTAATTCTTCTGAATATCAAGAAATGACTACCAATGAAAGAAGAGTTGCTTGTGAAGAGTTATTAAGTGAACTAAAGAAAAAAGGAGCGATTAAGCATTATTCATATAGTGAATCCGATATGTTATTTTCATATGAAACAAAAGATGGAATTTTAGGTGGCATAAAAATTCAAGATTGGAATCCGATGTTTAATTAGTTTTTTATTGAACTATCAAGGCTTTCTTAAATATTGGTATTTTTGTTATACTAATATTGGGGTGTTATTCTATGAATATATATAAACAACTAAACGAAGTTATAAACTATTTAGAAAATAATTTAAAAGATAAAATAGATTATAACAAGACAGCCAAAATATTAGGTACTAATCTTTATATCGCTGAACAATTATTTAAACTTTTAACAGGAATTACGATGAAAGAATATGTAAGATATAGAAGATTAACTTTAGCAGCTAAAGATTTACGTAATAACATGAAAGTAATTGATGTCGCTAACACATATGGTTATACAAATCCTTCATCATTTACAAGAAGTTTTATATCTTTTCATAGTGTAACACCAAAAGAAGTTAAGAATGGTAAGGCATCTAAAATTTATCCAGTATTACAATTTAAATCTGATTATACAAAAAGAGATGATATAAAATATAAGATTGTATATAATAAAAAATTTACTTTATATACTATAAAAAACTTATTTCCTATCAATAATAATGCTAGTCTTATAGAAAGCTTTTGGAAAAGTATAAAAACTGAAAATAAAGAATTTAAAAATCCTAAAAAACGTTATGGAATATCAGAACTTATAAAGAATAATACTGAAGAATTTTATTACCATATTGGTTTAGAAGAAAAATGGTCTAATGCTTCAATATTTACTATATCCTCATCAAGTTGGTTTGTAATCACAACCTCCTCGTTTAAGGCTCTTGATATTAATAACTATATAAATAATACAGAAGATATCTACTTACCTAGTCTAAACTATAAATTAAAAGAAAAAAACTATCTTGAAATATATTATGATAATTATGTAGAAATTTGGTTCCCTTTAACATGACTTTTTTCATTGTATAAAAGTAAAGATTAAAATATATTAAACCTCTATAATAAATATGGAGGTTATTATTATGAATGAAGAAATGCTAAAGTTTTATTTAAAAACAAGTATGTATACTAATTATGAACCATATAAAGAGTACTATAAAAGTTTACCGGATGATATGGAAGAGTTAACAGATTTAATTCTATCACAAACAATTCATAGAAAAGAATTACGAAGAAGTAGAAAAGAACAATTAGAGCGAGGTAAAAGTCATGACCATGTTTCTGAAGAATATCCTTGGTGGAAATATATTAGTCATGATGATATCTTACTAACTGCACCAGCTATAACAGCAGAACTATTTAGACAAGATGAAAGAGGTTTTACTAAAAATAGAGAAATAAGACATAAAGTAGTTATAACCTGCCGTTATGTAGCAGTCCCACTTGCATCCATTCTAAAAGCGAAAGGAATACCTTGTAGAGTTCGCAGCGGTTTTGCTCCCTATTTCACTAATGACGGCAAGTATATAGATCACTGGATTATAGAATATTATAATGAAATTGAGAATAGGTGGATAACTTGCGATCCAGACCAAAACAGTGGTACAGATCACACAGATATGCCTCATAAAAACTTTGCTTGGATTGCCGAAGTCTGGCTTAATGTTAGAAGTGGTAAAGATGATATAAATAAGTATGTACATGGCTCATCCTTTCAAGGATTAAATATGCTAGCATACACTCTTTTCTTTGATTTTCATGCCCTTATGGGAGATGAAATATCTTATCTTTTCATGCCTAGTTATATAGATGATGATAATGAGTTCTTTAATCTTACTAAAGAAGATTTAAAAGACTTAGATGATCTTGCAACATTAATGCTAAATCCTAATAAAAACTTTGATGAGTTAAGATACTTATTTTATAATGATAAGAAGTTTAGAATTTTAAATACTCCTTTAATTTCTGACAAAGAACACTTAGAAATAGAAATAAATAATTAAAATAAAGCCTATCTCCATCTTGATAAAATGTTAAAAACAATTTATAATTAATGCATAATAGGAGGTAGGCTATGATAGTATACATTATAGATAAAAGTAGATTAATAAGTTTTACCTTACCACAAAAAGTATATGGTAGTTATTGGATTTCAGATATAGATGATGAAAATCAAGAAAAGAAAATTATAAATATACAAGAAGAAGAAGGTCATTGGGTAGCCTATAGTAATAAAAGTGTTAGTATATTAAATAACAATCAACCAACTAATAAATTAATTCTAGAAGCATATAGTTTTTCCTTACTAAAATTAAAAAATCAAGAAGGATATCTCATTCTTTATGTTTCACCACTAAATGATGAAACAAAAAAGAATTTTATGTTATCTAACAATTATAGCCTTTCCATTGGTAGTGCTAATGATAATATTATTTGTTACCGAAATCAATTAACTTCACAACATCATGCCAAGTTAGAGTTTAAAAACAACACTTGGATTATCGAGGACTTAAATAGTCAAAATGGAACATTTATAAATAATAAAGCAATAGTACCAGCGCAACCAACAATGTTAAACCACGGTGATATTATTTTTATAATGGGATTAAAAATAATTGTATTAGGTAATCAACTAACAATTAATAATCCATTAAATTCTGTAATTGTTAATCCTAATATGCTTAAAGAAAAAACAGAAGAGAAAAAGACTGAAAATATACCAACAGATGAAGATGAATTAGAAACAGAATTATATGAAGACAATGATTATTTTGTTAGATTACCTCGTTTTACAGAAATATTAGAACCTAAGAATTTTAAAATTGATCCTCATCCTAATATTACAGAACAAGACCAAACCCCACTCATTATGACTATAGGACCAATGTT
>CALVKV010000131.1 GCA_944333305.1 uncultured Bacilli bacterium | reverse complement strand
ATTGTACCAAATTTCTAACGAAAAGTCTTCAGTTTCAAAAAATTATTGCAAAATAAAAAGTGTTAGATTATTATATATTCCGTCCAAAGAAAGATAATAAACCTAACACATTTAATATTATACACGAAATGAAAAATTTTTAAAGGTTTATTTTCTCTCTTTGGTAAAAATGAAGGGAGTTTTATTTTATGAAAAACACAGAAAAGAATAAGAATAAATGGGTTGAAAAAGTGAGATATACATTAGAATTGGGTGGTAAAAGTGATAGAACATTTATTAATTATAAATCCCATATTACTAGATTTTTAAATTATTATAATGAAAATGTAGAAATCAACAAATTATCTGAAGATGAAATCGTTGATTACTTTAGAAAGCAATATATTGATTTAAATAGATGTGCTTCTAGTTTAAATGTCGGTATGTGTTCAGTTAGATTTCTATATTCTGTTTGTTTTAATAGAAAATTAAATAAGGACTTACTACCATCTACTAAATTACAAAAGAAAATGCCAACCATAATTTCTAAACATTTATTTTTAAAAATTGTTAATGAGGAACCTTGTTTAAAATATAAGTGTTGGTTAATCTTAGCTTTCTGCTCCGGTTTAAGAGTAGATGAAATTGCGAAACTTAGAATAGAAAATATTTATCCTAATGAACACAAATTAAAAGTTTTAGGAAAAGGAAATAAGGAAAGATATACTATTCTTCCAGATATTGTTATTAAATTCTTAAGATTGTATTGTAAACAAGAACATATTACTAATAAACATGGCTATCTTTTTATCTCTAATGATAAAAATAGTCATATTAATTCTAAAAGTATTATTAATTACTTCTCTACACTAAAAGTTGCATACAACCTAGATAAAAACATTTCTTTTCATACCTTAAGACATTCTTTTGCGACTTACTATCTCATGAATGGTGGTAATATTATCTCTTTAAAATCCATGTTAGGTCATGCACATTTAGATACTACTAATAGATATTTACATATAGCTCAAAATTTTAACAATTTGGAAGGTATCAAATATGTATAAATATACCATTCAAGAAATATTTCAAAAATATGGTGATGAATATGTTAATAAACATAATTTATCTAAAGAACAATGGAAAGTATTTAATGCTATAAGAAATTGTGCTACTAAAAATTTAGGTTATCATATTTGCATATGTGAAGAATGTGGTGAAGAATATTTTGGTTATAACTCATGTCGTAATAGACATTGCCCAATGTGCCAAAATTATGCAAGAGAGCGTTGGATACAAAAAGAATCTAGTTATTTACTAGACTCAGCGTACTTTCACATAATTACTACTGTTCCTTATGAATTAAATGAAATATTTATATACAATCAAAAGTTATGCTACGACATTTTATTTAAATCTACAAGTGAAACAATATTAAAATTATGCGAAGATCCTAAATGGTTAGGTGCTAAAGTTGGGATTACTTCTATACTTCACACCTGGGGACAAACGTTACAGTTTCATCCTCATATTCATTCTATTGTTACTGGTGGAGGTTTAAAGAATAATCACTGGGTCACCTGTAATAAAGATTATCTTTTTAAAGTTCAGGTCCTTGGGTCCCTTTTTAGAGGTAAATTCCTATATTACTTAAAACATGAATTTAAAAATTTAAATACGAAGTTTCAAAACTTAACGGAATTCAATAAATTCTTAGAACCCCTTTATAAAAAAATTTGGATTACGTATATTGAGCCACCTAAAGGGAAGACAGAAAACGTCATTGAGTATGTTGGTAGGTATTCTTTTCGAGTAGCTATTTCTAATGAAAGAATCAAAAACGTTGAAAATGGTAATATTACTTTTGAATATAAAGATTACAAAGATAATTCAAAAATCAAGATTATGACTATTACCGCCGAAGAATTCATAAGAAGATTTTTACTTCATGTTCTTCCTAATAATTTTACTAAAATTAAACATTATGGCTTACTTTCTAACCGTAATAAGAAAAGTAATATTAGATTGTGTAGGTTATTAATTTCTAGAATTTTAACTACTAAATTTGTTTCTACTATATCTAGGAAATTTCATGAGTTTAAATGCGAAAAATGCGGTTCAACTAATTTTAGCTACAGTTTTAATTATAATATTCACCGATCCTACACTTGTTAATCTTATATTTTGATTTTTGAGAGACGCACTCTCTCATGGGGTAAGGGGAAATCCGTCTAAAATTAGAAAAATCGTTTCTTTTGCCATTAATAGAAATCAAATTATTTTCCATATTTAACTAAATATAGAAAAAAGAGGATATTACTTTCCCCTTATGACTTTTCATCAGAAATCAGGTACAATATTTTTATAACACATTCTTTCGTATACTCAAGATGTGCTATAAAAAACTAAACATTATAACACACAAAAAGACATTTCTTATCAATATGCCTTTGGATTGTACTTATTCTCCCTTTATTTATTTAGTCTATCATAAATTATCACTCTTGTGGAACTTCATGCACGATTGTTTTATGAATACATTTTTGTTGAACACCCTCTTGAACAGGACAGCCCATACCAGTGTTCATACTCATATTCATACCCATACCAGAATTTTCTTGGTTCATATTAATATCGACATTCATATCATTATCAACCACGTTATTATTACCCATTACAGTAGAGTCGAAATCAAAACTATTTTGATCAAACATTCTAATTACCTCCTATATTTTATCATATGTAGAAAGGCCAATAAGAAAACGACAAAAGCCCAAAAAAAAGCATTACAAATATTTAATGTAATACTTTAAAATGGCAACTTCATATTTCCACGCGAAAACTGCTTCATCATCTTCTTCATTTGATCAAATTGTTGGAGTAATTTGTTTACTTCTTGAACAGAAGTACCACTACCTGAGGCAATTCTTGTTTTACGACTAGCCTTAATAATTTCTGGATGGCGCCTTTCTTTAGGTGTCATAGACAATACAATAGCTTCAATATGAGCCAATTGCTTTGGATCAATTTTAACATTAGTAAGACCCATTTTTTTAGCTCCTGGAATTAATTTTAGTAAGTTTTCCAAAGGTCCTAATTTTTTCATTTGTTTCATAGTAGCTAAAAAATCCTCTAAATCAAATTTTCCTTGTTGCATCCTCTTAGCAGTTTTTTCCGCTTCTTTTTCATCAATAGCTTCAGTTGCTTTTTCTACCAAAGAAACGATATCTCCCATACCAAGTATACGACCAGCCATACGTTCTGGATCAAAAGAATCAAGACCATCTAACTTTTCAGAAACTCCAATAAACTTAATTGGTACATGTGTTAAGTGACGTACAGAAAGCGCAACTCCACCTCTAGTAT
>CALVKV010000130.1 GCA_944333305.1 uncultured Bacilli bacterium | reverse complement strand
AACCAGTACAAGAACGTCAAATAAATAGAACCTTCGTTCATCAAGTACCTCATGTATGTCCAATCCATACAAGAATAGTTAATCATCACATTTTCAAACATACTTATTGTCCTAGATATACTTGTTGTGAAGAAAATGTTTGTTGTAATATCGACCAAGGTTCATGTTGTAACTTTCGCTAAAAGCCAAGATAAACATCTTGGCTTTTATAGTGAAAAAATAAAGATAAAAACACATATCTTTAGACAAGTTTTCTTAAATGAAATAAAGTTTAATGCATTTATTCTGTCAAATCTAAATTAATTTTTTTATTTATAATAAAAATATGATATAATTGTGTCATAAGGGAGTAGGTGTATTTATGAGAAAATATAAAGAAATAAAAAAAAGTAAAATACTATATATTGCAATAGCTATAGTAATTATAGTTGTATTTATTATATTAGGCTGGCAATTATTAAAATCAACTGAAACACCAGATAGCGTTTATTTAAAAATTGATTGCGCAGGAGAAGACATTTCTAACACATATAAAATAGACGATACATTTAGTTGTGAATTATTAGGTAAAGAATATACTATTAAGCTTAAGAACATTGAAAAAAATAAGATTATTTTACAATCGTCAAGTTATGGTTTATACCCCAAAAGGGAAAATGGTAGTATAAGCCTACTTGACAAAATTGATGAATTTGAGCTTCAAAAAAATAAAGAATTAGTTTTAGCATTGCAAGTAACTGATCTTTCATATGATATATCAATTATTTGGGAATAAACATAGACTATTATTGATATAGGAAAATAATCTAATAATTATAGAAGTTTATGTAAAAGATAGATAAGCAGTTTATTTTACATGACATAAAGTGTCTAATTATGTCATAACACTTGTAAAATAATCAAACTAATTATAAGATAATAGTAAGGAGAGTGATACAAGTGATTTATCCATCTATTGATAAGTTGTTAAATATTGTAAGTTCTAAATATGAATTAGTTCATATCGCTGCAAGACGTAGTAAAGAAATTACTAAAGATGAACATTATCAATTACCATTAAATGAATATAAATGTGAAAAGAATATAGGAAAAGCTTTAGAAGAAGTTTTAGAAGGTAAAGTAAAAGTAGTTGAAAAAGAAAACTAATAAGAAACACATATCAAATTTGGTATGTGTTTTGTTATTTAAATTAACTATTTAATGTGATAGAATGACTTTAGAGGGGGATTTTATTATGCTAAATGATTTATGTTTTGAAATAATAGAGACATGTCCTAATAATTGCTTATTTTGTTCTTCTTGTTCATCTATTAATAAAAAAAGAATGATAGATTATAAAAAGTTTAAAGAAGTAATAGATTATTTTATTAGTATGGGCGGAATAAAAGAAATATCTATATCTGGGGGAGAACCTCTATTACATCCTGAGCTATTAAGAATGATTAGATATTGTAAACTAAAAAATATTAAAACAATCTTATTTACTAGTGGTATAAAATTAAGAACTAAAATGACAGAAGAAGCTAAAGAAATGTTAGAGTTAAATCTAAGAAATCAATATAAATCATATCTAAATGAAGGTATGTCTGAAGAAGAATTTAATGCATTGATTGAGAAACAAATGAAGGTTTACTTATGGTATAATGAAAAAAGCTTTGATTCTCTATCAACATCTGATTGTAAACTATTAAAAGAAAGTGGACTTGATAAAATCGTTTTTGACTTTGAAGCTTGGAACAAAGATGTATATGACAAAATTATGGGAACTAAAGATTTATTTGATTTAGTAACATTATCAATGATAAAAGCCAAAAGTGCCGGACTTTATACTGATGCTCATTTCATTCCTACAAAAATTAATTATAAAGAGCTCGTTGATATTATTGAGATGCTTAATGTAGCAGAATTTGATGAGTTAAGTATTCTTAATTTTGTTCCCCAAGGAAGAGGTAAAACTAATAAAGATTTACTATCTTTAACAGAAGAAGAATTTGAAGAGTTCCTTGAAATCTATGAAAAATGTAAAAATGAATTTAAAGGTAATTTAAGAGTAGGTATTCATTTACAAGAAAAAGATATTCATAAATGTACAGCAGGCTTATCTAAACTAGTTATTAAATATGATGGAACCATCTTACCCTGTGCAGCCTTTAAAGAATATGATTTAAAAATACTTAATAATATGGGAATAAAAACCCCTAATATATATGATAGTTTAGGAAAAGTAGAAATACATAATGGTACTAGAAAAAAACCTTTATGTAAGCAGTTATACCATTTTAATAAGGTAATTAAATAAGGAGAAACATATGAAAATAGAAAAGTTTAAAAAAAGACCTAATGGTTTATATACAATTTATTTAGATAATTTTAATAGTTATGACTTTTATGAAGAGATAATATTAAAGTATGAATTACTAATAACCAAGACTATAGAAGAAGATGAGCTTGATAAAATAATTAAAGATAATAAAAACTATGAAAGTTACTATGATGCTTTAAAGACTTTAAAAAGAACTATTAAAACTAAAGAAGAAATAAGAAAGCTTTTAACAGAAAAAAAATATAGTAAAGAAAGTGTATCCTTTGCTATCAATACTTTAGAAAAACAAGGTTATATTAATGATAAAAACTATGCTAAGAGTTATGTTCATAATGCTATTATAACTACTAATAAAGGTCCTAAAAAAATAGCTTTAGAACTGGATAAAAAGGGAATAAATCCTCTTGATTATAATGAAGCAATAGATGAGTTTACGAACTTCTTAGAAAAAGAAAAAATAGAGAAGTTAATCTCTAAAAAAATAAAATCTAATCATAATAAAAGTGCTAAAGTCTTAAAACAAAAACTACAATTAGACTTAATTAATAATGGTTTTCACCAAGATATTATAAAAGAAGTATTAAACTCTACTGCTATAGAAGAAAATGATGATATTGCTAAAAAGGAATATCAAAAATACTATAATAAATTAAGTAAAAAATACTCTGGTAAAGAACTAGAGTATAAATTAAAACAAAAAATGTACAGTTTAGGATTTAATATACCAAAAGAATAAAGGAGATAACTTTAATTGCTATCTCCTTTATTAATTAGGCTATCTTTTTAACTTTTTGAAAATCTTTATACTTATTTCTTGTTTCTGCTATATAATCTTTACCTTCTTCTATAACTTTTCTTCCTATTACAAGCAAATCCTCAGCTTCAATTCCATAAGCTTTAAGCATAGTTACGAATAAAGGAGCAGACCAAGCTTCACTTTCATCCTCTTTAACTATAGCTCTTTCAAATTCATAAGGTGTATTTATAGTTCTTTGCATAGAAGGATACTTTACTAATAGACTAAGTTCTCTTAT
>CALVKV010000129.1 GCA_944333305.1 uncultured Bacilli bacterium | reverse complement strand
TTTTATACATTACTATAAATTGATATAAAGTGGTGGTGTTTTTAAAAAACTTTTTCGTAAAAAACCTAAACTCAAATAAAATTTATATTGAAAAAATTAATAATAAAGATATAATTGTAGTTAAAGTTAGTGAGGCACCTAATAAACCTTATTATTTATCTGATAAAGGATTAAAATCTTCAGGTGTTTATTTAAGACATGGAAATGTATCTGTACAAGCAAGTGAGGAAGTTATTAAAAAAATGCTAGTAGAAAGCAATAGTAATTCTTTTGAAAGCAATATTTCAAAAGAACAAAATCTTCATTTTGATTATTTAAAAGGCCTTTTTAAACAACATAATTTAGAAATTAATGATAATAAATTTAAAGCATTAAATATTATTGATTTAAATAATAGATATACTAATTTAGGATTGCTTTTATCAGATGAATGTCCATATTCAATAAAATGTGCAATTTTTAATGGTAAAAATAAGCTTGAATTTAAAGATAGAAAAGAATTTACTGGCTCAGTTTTAAAGCAAGCCAATGAAGCTTTTGAATATTTAAATCTATTTAATAGAATTAAAGGAAAAATTGTAGGACTTGAGAGGGTTGATACAAGAGACTATCCAGAATATGCACTTAGAGAAGCGTTATTGAATGCTATTATACATAGAGATTATAATTTTACAGGCAGTATATTAATATCATTATTTGATGATCACTTTGAAATTACTTCTTTAGGAGGATTAGTTAAGGGGTTAAATATGGAGGACTTATATTATGGTGTATCTGAGTCTCGTAATCCAAATTTAGCTAATGTTTTTTATAGATTAAAATATGTTGAAAGCTTTGGTACAGGAATAGAAAGGATATTTGAATCATATGAAAATTATGATAAGAAACCATTATTATTAAATACCGAAAATACATTTAAGGTAGTTTTATATAATGTTAATCATATAGATGAAAATAGTGTAAAAAAGTTACCTTCAAATTTAACACAAGAAGAACAAATTATTGAATATCTAAAGAAAAATGAAAAAGTTAATCGTAAAATTGTAGAAGCTTTACTAAATATATCTAAAACGAGAGCTAATAATATTTTGAATAAGATGGTGGGTGACGAAATTTTGGTTAGAATTAATAGTGGTAGAAATGTATCATATATATTAAAGAAATAATATAACTATTTTCAAAGTCTTGCAATTTTATGATAGATAATGTATATTATATGTCGAGACGTGCCTAGGAAACTTTAGAAGCCCTAGGTCTTTTTCAATTTAAAGATATTTTGTTAATTTTTTCCATTTAACTAAAACCGCTTTTCACGAATAAATGTTCGTGATAAAATAATATTGGTGAGTTAAATGAAAAAGATATATTGCTGTATTGATTTAAAGAGTTTTTATGCATCAGTAGAATGTGTTGAAAGAGGACTTAATCCTTTGAAAACTAATCTTGTTGTTGCCGATAAATCTAGGACAGAAAAGACAATTTGTTTAGCGGTAAGTCCAGCATTAAAACAGTATGGTATAGGAGGAAGAGCAAGACTTTTTGAAGTTTTAAGTAAAGTGAAAGAAATAAATAATCTAAGAAGAAAAGCTAATGGTTATAAAAAGTTTATAGGTAAATCATTTGATGATGATATCTTAAAGAAAGATAAGACTAAAGAACTTGATTTAATTATCGCTCCTCCTAGAATGGCTCATTATATTGACTATTCTGCTAAAATATATAATATCTATTTAAAGTACATTGCTAAAGAAGATATATTTGTTTATTCTATTGATGAAGTATTTATGGATATAACTAATTACTTAAAGTACTATAAACTATCTCCTAAAGACTTAATTACAAAAATAATTAAAGATGTCTATGATACAACAGGTATTACAGCGACTGCTGGAATTGGCACTAACTTATTCCTTGCTAAAGTTGCTATGGATGTAGTTGCAAAACATATTACACCTAATGAGTTTGGAGTAAGAATAGCTTCCCTTAATGAGATGGCTTATAGAAAAATGATATGGAATCATTTACCTATTACGGATATTTGGAGAGTAGGTAGGGGTATTTCTAAAAGATTAGAGAAGTATGGTATGTATACAATGGGTGATGTTGCAAGATGTTCTATTAATAATGAAGACTTACTATATAAATTATTTGGGGTTAATGCTGAACTTTTAATAGATCATGCTTGGGGTTATGAACCATGTACAATAGAATCTATAAAAAACTATAAGCCTCTTGCAAAAAGTATCAGTAGTGGTCAAGTTTTACAAAGCCCATATTCTTATGATAAAACTAAGTTAATAGTAAGAGAAATGGCTGAACTTTTAGCTTTAGATCTTGTTTCAAAAAAATTAGTAACAGAACAGTTAGTATTAACTATTGGTTATGATATAGATAATATTACTGATGATTATAATGGAGAAATTACAATAGACAATTATGGACGTGCTATACCTAAGTCTAGCCATGGAACTATTAACTTAGATTATAAAACTTCATCATCTAAAATAATTACTACAGCGATGATTAAACTATATGACAAGATAATAAATCCAAAATTATCTGTTAGAAGAGTTACTATGGCTGCTACAAAACTAGCAAGTGAAGAAGATGAAATAAGTAAAGTAAGATATAGACAGTTAGATTTATTTTCTAGTCTGGATGGTGAAAATAATAAGTTAGACTATGATAGAGAAGTTTTAAAAGAAGAAAATAATCTTCAAAATGCTATGTTAAAGATAAAAGAGAAGTATGGGAAAAATGCTATCTTGAAAGGTATGGATTTAGAAGATGGGGCAACGACAATGGATAGAAATAGACAGATAGGAGGACATCATGAATAATTATGACGATATTATAAACATGCCTCATCATGTATCTAAAATAAGAAAACCTATGTCTTTACAAAATAGGTCAGCCCAGTTCGCCCCTTTTTCAGCTTTAACAGGATATGATGAGAAGGTAAGAGAAGTTGCAAGGGAAACATCAAAAAAAATAGAATTAGATGATGGTGTAAAATTAATGCTAAACGAGAAGTTATGTCTTATAAAAAATGATATTAAATTAAGTCCTAAAGTGACAATTACTTATTTTGTTAGAGATAATAAGAAAAAAGGAGGACATTATAAAACTATAACTAGTAATGTTAAAACAGTTGATGAAGTATATAAAAGAATAATTTTAATAGATAATACTATAATATCTTTTGATAATATAATTGATATTAAAATTTGATTAAATATGTATATAGTAGTTTACATTTTTAGAAAAAGATAGTATATTTATATCACAGATGAGATTACTCATCATGGAAATGTTTTTCGCTTCTGGATGGTGCGATTAATAAATGATTCCAGTCGACAATGTTTTTCGCTTCCAGGTGGTGCGA
>CALVKV010000128.1 GCA_944333305.1 uncultured Bacilli bacterium | reverse complement strand
CACATTGAATACCATAGGCTTTATCTTTATCAACACCCATTCCTAAATGATTTTTGTAAAACTCATCAATTGTCATATTATCCCTCCTACTTTTTAATTTCTTCTATTTTGCTAAATATGTCACTAATGATGTTAGCTCCTCGACTAACAATGATTCCCGTAAACACACTTCCTACAATTGGAATGCTTATTGGTAGTCCAACAACTGGAAAAATATCTACCCCAGTTAAAGCACAAAATAAAATCGCTATTACTAGCGACCCAATCATACTTATTGATATTTTGTTTTTTTGATAGACCATCTTAATATTTTCCCAAGTCGCTTCAACTAAGATAGCTACTATAATTAATTGTGCAAAATCCATTTCCTTTCACTTCCTTTCATATTTTCACTTTTTCTACTTTTATTTTGTTACCTATTTTCATGTACTCTTCTTTTATAAACTCTGCATCTAACTTCACTTTTGAATTCCATTTATTTTCTAAGTATTCATCACATAATTCGATGATTGCAATAAACTGAGATTCAGACTTTGGAACATTGTGTCTTAAATCGGATGCGAAATTAGATATTTGAATACGTAATTCTTTTTTGTGGTTTTCTAGAACTGTATCTTCTAGTTTGACGACTCTTGCATTAATATCTGCGTTTATCTTTTTACCTAACCATTTTAAAAAAAGTGTTATAGGACTGAACTTAATCGGTACTATCTCAAAAAAAACACTTATAATAGCTATAAAAGTAACTATATTTTTAGAATTACTCGTGATTAGAAGATATAGTTCTTTCATACTGATTCTCCAGCTAATACTTGCTCTGTTACGTCATTCCACGCTGCAGGGTAAACGCTTGGAGGCCATACAATACCATCTTGAATTGCAACAAAATATCTATCATTTTCTTTAACTTTATCACCTGTATTGTAACAGTCGTGTGCTCCACTAGGGTGAACAAACTCTTTGAAATCTTCTTTGTTATAGCCTGTACCAGGTTCTGATGGCTCTTCTGGCTCTATTCCTTCTAAAACTGACACTCTACCTTCTAAAGACTTAATTCTCTCAAAAGCATCGTTTAATTGCATTTCAAAAGGTGCATAAGAATTGACTGGATTAGCATTTTCTCTTGCTTCATCTTCCAGTTCTTCTTTCTCTTCTTTTGATAAATTACCTTTGATGTAATACTCTGCTATCTTATTTAGCATGTCTACAAGTTCGTACTGTCCTTTTAAAGCATTTTTAAATATTTCATACATATTATCCCTCCTCAATCATAGCAGTTGAAATTTCTGCTAATTTGTTATCTATATATTTCTTTATATCAAGTGCATATAGAACTTCTAATGTCGTTTCTAAGTTACCGTTTATGAAGAAAGTATTAATACCTTCTTCTGTTGTTATTAAATTCGTTAATTTTCCTAGTGGAATAACTTCTGGATTTTCTAATTGATAATAAAAAGTTACGTTATGATCTTGCAACCAATTATTTACTTCGTCAATTGTAGTTAATGATAATATCATATATACATTGTTAGTGTTTCCTTCCCACCAAATCCCAGAATCATAATTATTAAAAGCAGTTTGAGCATTTCCGCTTCTTGCAATAAGAGAGTCACATTTAATCGCTTTTGTATATCCGCTATCAAAATTTTTATTCTTATTATCTATAGTACATAGATAAAATCCTTTGGTATCACTTACAAATGATGAATGTTTTACAAAAACTTTTTTATTAATTCCATCATAAACGACCTTACTAACATTTTTAATTAGTGATACATTACCATATTTATCAACCACTAATTCATCTTTAACTCCATTAGGTAACTCAACCATTTCATTGCCTTGCAAGTCTATGTCATAGGTTTGTCCTTGGTATGGTTCATAAAGACTACCATCATGGATGTATTTGTTTTCTTCAACCAATGCTCCACTCAATATAGCAGTTAGTATTTCAACTTCTTGATATCCATAGGCGTTTATTCTCAGTCTGTTAGTATCATTTTTTACTGTAACAACAAAACTATTCCAACCATCGTATGGTGGTTGCCAATTAGTATAACTATTTCCCCACAACTGTTCATTATCTTGGTCATAAATATTTATTCCATATCCTGATGGTGGATTATCTGTTTTCGTCATATTTATAACAATCGTTATTTTTTCTCCTTTTTTAAGTGTTCTTGCCAGATTTATAATACTATTTTGATTTGCAAAATTTTCGGTTGCTAAATTCTTACCGCACCTTGTTATCTTGTCAAAGTTCAAAGTAGTTATTGGTTGCGGATAGTCTGGGCTTGGAGATGGTTGTCCTCCTGTGTAAGGTTCGTAAGTATAATCACTTGAACTACTAATCATTACATTTTTTATCTTAAACGAACAAGTTTCATCATTATAAGATTTTTGTATTAATATATCTGATATTTCCTTAGAAGAATTTAATGTAAAACTAGCACAATATCTTTGATAATTAGCAGTAGGTATATGATTACTAATAAATTCATATCCATCTCTATTACTTGGTGCAATCAAGTTTAAAGCACGTGATTGATTACCTGAGTTTATTTTTAAATCAAAACTAATATAATATGTTCCTGCATCTAAATTGATAGAAGTACTACCATCACTGTTTTTAAATCCTATTTTACAATTTCCAAAACCTTCTAGAGATGACGTGGTAGCTTCTTGATCTATAACCTCAACAAGATAATTATTTCTTATTTCAAATAGCAAATTCTTCCCAGTAGTACTCTCTTGCTTAACCTTACCGTGAACTAAAAATTCAAATACTTTGTACTTTAGTGCATCCTTTAAACTAACGATATAATCTGATACTCTATTCTTACGTACTAGATTATCTAAAGTATTGTTTAATGTTATTAATGGATTAGAGCTTTCTACATAATCATCTTTGATGTTTTCCATGGTTCCTTTACTGATAATATCACTATTTCCTGTTGCAACAAATTGTTCTTTAGTCAATATTTTACCTCGTAAAAATCCATTACTATCAGTTTCTACAGAATATGCATCAGTTTTTATGACACCACCTTTACTATAACTAGCATAATCCGTATTTTTAACGTAATCTGTTAAATCAGGACTAGGCCCTACTTCTCCTCTTGATGGCTTTCCTGTGTCTGTATCTCCAATAAACCAGTTACCGTTTTCTCCAATCGAAGGAGTTAAACCATCTTGCCCGTTTACACCATCTTTTCCATTTTGACCATTTTGGCCATCAATCCCGTTCTTGGCTTCTACTTTGAAACTTTGACTACTACCATCACTCTTTTGAACTGTCACTGGTGTAATAGTCTTATCTTCTTCTACAGTAGACTGGCCTGAGGTTATTGTGGTTATTCCTACTCCATCCTTACCATTTGTTCCAGGAACTCCTTGTGGACCTTCTGTACCTTCTGGACCAATAAAGTCTCCGTTTTCTAATTTTTGATTAATGTTGTCAACTAAATCATTTGCTGAAGAAGTTGCTTCATCCATTTTCTTTA
>CALVKV010000127.1 GCA_944333305.1 uncultured Bacilli bacterium | reverse complement strand
TCCATTTTTCTCATAATTCATCTTTCTCTTTTCATAATTTAAAAATATAGTAAAAGGAGATAGTACCTAACTAACTATATATTCCATTGATAATGTAACATATATATTAAAATAAATCAATCGAACAAGATACATTTTTTATTAAAAATACGTTCGTTAAATTTTCTTGAAAATAGATAAAAAATATGTCTTTTAGTATCTCTTTTTTCACTGTTTTCTTTTATCTCTTTTAAATACTCATATTCTTTTTCTTCTAAATGATGTCTAGCTTCACTAAATGTCATACCGGCTCTCATAAGCTTTACTTTTTTACCTTTTGGTACGTTTAGAAACATTGAATGCTCTCCACTACCAATCATTACTTTAACATTTTTTATTTTAGATTTTTTCATATTGTAATTCTCCTTTTGTTATATATTACCATATTTTTTTAAACAATTAAACTCTTCTTACATAGATTATATTGGTGATATGATGAATAAAATTGATTATGAGTTTTATAGTTTAATTAAGAAGTTAGAATTAATGAGTAAAGAAGAAGTCTATTTAAATATTAAGAATAGATATTTAAGTCTTAATGAAGAGTTAAGAGGTAATATTGAAACTTTTCTTAATAGCTTTAACTACTGGGGTAAGTTAGATTATATTAATAATGACTATGAAGAGATAAATAACATAGTTAATCTTCTAAAGGATAATTTAACTGATTTAGTAGTACTTTATCAGAATTTAAAAGATTATAAATCTAAAAAGATATTACTAGCAATACTTAGAAATTATTATTACTATGATTTTACGATGTTACATGAAGTTATAGATACTTGTTATAAACATTACTTTGATCCTGATTTAGTTAAAACCACTAAAGATACAATTTATGTAGATGTAGGTAGTTATATAGGAGATAGTGTTGATGACTTTTTAGATACTTATTTAGAAGAATATAAGAAGATTTATTGTTATGAAGTTACTGACTCTTCAGTCTCTACTTTAAAAGATAAGTTTATCTTTAATGAAGATATTATTATAAGAGATAAAGCCTTATATAGTGAACCTACTACTTTAAGTCTTAATACTAGTAATGTCGATAATTCTGCTAATACTATTAGTGATGATAAAGGTAATATTGAAGCGGTTACTTTAGATGACGATATAAAAGAGAAAGTAGATATTATTAAAATGGATATTGAAGGCGCAGAGTTTAAAGCTTTAGAAGGAGCTAAAAAGCATATTAAGAATGATAGCCCTACTCTATTAATATCTATTTATCATAGTTTTGATGATTTAATTAGAATACCCAAATTGATTAAGAGTTTTAATAAGAACTATAACTTTTATTTAAGATATTATGGTGGTAATATTTTTCCTACGGAAATTGTTTTAATATGTAAGAAGAAAGGAAATAACTAGCTATATTTCTTTTTTATTGTAAAGAAACTGTCATATATTTTAATATTTATCCATAAAGGTGTTTGTTGTGATAAAATTAAGATAAGGAGATGATTTTAATGAATGATACAAATATGTTAAAAGAAATTAGAGAAATTACAGCCTTAGAAAACTGCATAGAAAAAAATAAAGATGTAATACCTGCTATTGCTAAAGAAATTAATGATTTTAATCCTAAAAACTTTATGATAGTAGCAAGAGGTACTTCTACTCATGGTGGTATATTTGGCAAATATTTCTTAGAATTACACTATAAAAAACCAGTAGAAATGGCAGATCCATCTATATTTACTGTTTATGATAGTAATATGGATTTATCAAATACAGTTGTTATTGCTATTTCACAATCTGGTAAAGGATATGATGTTAGTACTGTTTTAAAGAAAGCGAAAGAAAGCGGAGCTTACACTTTTGCTATTACTAATAATCCTGATTCATTAGTGGCAGAGGCTACTGATAAACATATCTTTAATGAAATTGGTGAAACTAATGCTGGCGCTGCTACGAAAGGATATACTACTACTTTATACATCTTAACGAAATTAGCTTTATGTTTAAGTGGTGAAAAGAATAGTTTTGATGATGCGAAATATATTGAAGCAGTTAAAAGAGCTTTAGATCTTTATGATAATGTTAAACCTATGGCTAAAGAATTGATTTCTATGGAAACGGGATTTTCTATTGCTAGAGGTTATAGTTACTCTCTTGCTAAAGAATTTGCTTTAAAAGTTATGGAAACTTGTTTAGTCCCAGTTATTCCATATAAAGCTAGTGAATTCTGCCATGGACCACTCGCCTCAACAAGTTCTAAAACTCCAGTAGTTTTATTTGCAGTAGATGATAAAACTAGCGAAGATATTAAAAGAGTTGTTACTTATTTAAAAGATACAAAAGCTAAGACTTATGTAGTTACTAATGATAAGGAAATTGCTGATATAGCAGATATGGCTATTATGATAGATGAGTCTGAAAGTATTTATGCCTTTTATCAAGCTGCTATTGTAATGCAATTATTATCTTGTGAAATGGCCTTTACTAAGGGAACTTATCAAGACCATGTACCTGTGTTGAAGGGAAGAACTAATACATTTTAGATATATTAAAAGTGAAGAAAACTTAATCTTAATTTTTTATAGATAAACACATTAAAAAAATTAATTATTATGATATAATTAAATCATTAGGGAGGTTAATTATGAAATTTTATAAAGAATTAAATGAGTTAAAAGAAATTAATAGCCAATGCTTAGCTGAAATAAGCAATCTTGAAGAGCAAGAAAAAAGCGAATTAACAAAAATTAGAGATAAATATTCGAAATTAAAAAAAACTAAATACCAAGAGATAAGTGAACACAATAAAAGTATAGATTCATATCATCAAATATTAGAAACATATTCATTTTTTAATGCAGAAGACATAGGTAATATAATTGCTAGTCTAATTAGAATCTTTGAGGGAATTGATTATGTTTACAAGGATACTTATTATTATCAAAAAGAAGTACAATTTGCATTTGGTAGTAGAGAAGAAATACCAACTCGCGATGAGCTTAAAATAATTATAGCAGAAGAAGACGAAATGAATTTATTTTATGATTATTATGAATATCACGTTAATTCACTAATAGAAAGTGATAAAGCTATTGTTTTAAGTAATACCAAAGCCAAAGATAACCAAATTCAATTTTATGTTGCAAATACAATAACACATTCTTTAGAACCACGTATAAAATTTGGCAAATTTACTTATGTTAAAGATTTTATTGATGAATTAATTTCATATAAGATTGAGAAAAAGTCAAAAACTATTTCATCTGAAGAATTAGAAAATATAGAAACAGATTTTATTACATCAAGGCTTGAACAAATTGAAAAAAACTATCATATAGTAGAAGAACAACAAGAAAAACAAATAAAACAAAAGTTGGATGAAGAAAAAAATAATCGCCAACTAAGATTAAGAAAAATATTAGACAAGAGTGTGTAAGGGAATCTGTGTAAATGAGATATCTCCATGATTAGAAGTAAGTATAAATTCTTACTTCTTTTGCTAT
>CALVKV010000126.1 GCA_944333305.1 uncultured Bacilli bacterium | reverse complement strand
AAACCAAGTTCTTTTTCTACTTGTAACTCTACAGGAAGTCCATGAGTATCCCAACCTACTTTACGAAGAACTCTATAACCTTGCATAGTCTTATATTTACAGAAAGTATCTTTTAAAAACTTAGCCATCATATGATGTAGTCCTGGCTTTCCATTAGCAGTAGCAGGACCATCATAGAAAACAAAGTTTTCACAACCATTTCTATTATCTATACATTGTTTTAAGATATCCATCTTCTCCCAAGTCTTTAAAATATCCATTTCAACTTCATGAGTCTTACCTTTTTTTAATTCTTTAAATGCCATAATCTTTCCTCCTAAACAAAAAAATCTATGTCCTAAGGGAGAAGACAAGAAGCCTACTCGGTACCACCTTAGTTCATAGATTTTATCTATCTTAATTATATAACGGTTTTACCCGGCTTTAACTTATCCTTAAAGCACAACTTGAAAGTGATCCGCAATAAGTTCCTTTGTCAATTTCCACCAACCATTAACTCTCTATAAAATTTCCTTATTCCCGTCTTTCGCACTTGTTTTAAATAAAACTAAACAAAATATATCATAGTTTATATAGTTTATGCAACTATTTTTATAAATGTTTTGTTAAAATTTTAGGTTCTAAGTAAGTAAGTGCCTCTTTATCAAACACACTAACTCCACAAACATCCCTATACACCAATTTAAAATTGTCTAACTTTCTATTCCTAAATTTCAAATTCAATTGATTTTTATAATATATAACTCCTGAAGCAGTACTGTCATATCCTGTAATAGTAACTAATTTATTATCCCATCTATCATATAAAGTTCTAATTCCATAAGTACTTTTTTTAATGTCCCAAGAACCATCTATCTTTCTCTTTTCTTCATTAAAATAAGAATAACAATTACTTAAAGTAAATCCTTTCTCCTTAGCATATTTCATCAAAGCTTTAGACTTTTTTAAGATGTTCTCTTCTTTTAAAGCATCAGGATATTTTTGAACTAATAAATTAAGTTGTTCTAAAAGCCTCGTCAATTCTTCTTTATTCATATTTAAATAATTTTCATCAGTTTTTTCTAAATCATTTGAAGTAATATAAAACAAACTATCTTCCCAATCTATAATTTGATTTTCTTTACTTGCAAAATTAGTTATTCTAGCTATCATAAATATTATCTCTCCTTATCTTTTAATTAATATAGCCCCACTAGCATTATCTTTTCCAGGTTTAGGATAACTTATTAAACTTTCAGGTAAATTTATATTAGGTATTACTTGTTCTACATTTACTGCTTCATTAATAATATCTTTAAGAATATATTCCTTTCTAGAAGTATTAGCAATCAATTTAATCTTATTATCAGATAAACAATCTGTAACACCATCTGTAAGTAACAATAATTTACTATAAGAATTATTATTTATAACATTAGTTTTAAGTTCGACTTCAGTAGCACCTAATCCTTGTATTAATTGATTATTATGTCTATAAAATCTTATATCATCTTTATTTTTTATTTTATTTTCTTTATATAAATAATAAGCCAAAGAATCATCTTCTGTAACTTGTTCCATGGAAATACCATTTAATAAATAGCATCTAGAATCACCAATATTACCAACTAAAGTTTTATTATGAGTAACAATAGCACAACATAAAGTAGTACCCATTGGTTTTCCTGACTCATTAATTTTATTTCTTAATACCTTATTAATTGCTAAAACGACATCATTAAGATTTTTCTTTAAATTATCTATATTCTTAAACTCTTTTAAACTAAGTTCTTTAAACCATATTTCTAACTCTTTTATCGTAAATGAAGAAGCAAACTCACCATTACTATATCCTCCCATACCATCTGCAACTGCTAATAGTTTAATAGCATCATCTAAAGGATGAGAAATAGCTATCACACTATCTTCATTATTAGGTCTAACTTTACCTTTATCAGTTAAAGCATACATAGAAACATCATAAGCTTTAGGAGTTATTTTTAAATTCTTACCAATAACTTGAGGATTATATATCTGTTCTATAAGTTCTTCCCTACTACAACCTTCATAACTTATATTAAAGTCAGGATGTCTATTAAAAATATATACTTCTCTATCTGTTTTCATAATCCCTAATCTTTTATCAACAAAAGTATTACTAGCAATAGTTCCATCTTCATTAAATCTATAATAATTATATCTATTTAAATTATCAGCATTATATTGAAAAAGGCCATTATTAGATAAAACATAATTGTTTTTCTTAGTCTTAAATAAAAGAACTTTTTTTAAACAAGTAGTATCATCATAAAAAGCAACTTTACTTAAATTAAAAGCTTCCTCATAACAATCACTTAAAGTATTAGAACTTGCTAAATAGATATCTTTACTAATACTAACAGGATTAAATGCTGAAAGTTCTAAAGAAAAATATGCCTGTTTCTCACTATAACTAAGTGAAGAACAATTTTTATTATATACTTTTAAAAATTGACTAGCTAAAAAAGGCAAAGCTCTTTTATCAATACTTTTTGTTAACTGTCTGTTTTTACAAAAGGTATCTATATAAATTTCCATTAACTTATAAGTCTTCTCTAAATTTAAGCCTTCTTTATTAATAAAATCTAAATAACTTTCTAAATTCATAAACTAAACACCCCCACAAAAGATGGCATTATTATATCAAAAAACAAAGAAAAAAGCAAGGATTAAACCCTACTTAACCTTAGAAGTTGCAATAAGTGGCGTAGCATTTGCAAAAACATCTCCACTTTGATTAATAGATTCCACTGCTGCTCTCATACTTTCAAGCTGTGCTCTTTTAATTGCAAGTTCATTTTCTTTATCTGTTCTTAAATTATTTACTTTATCTTTCTTTTCCAAAGGAGTCATATTAACATCTTTTCTTATTTCTCTAATAGCATCTAACCCTTCACTAACAATTTTACTTGCTTTATTATTTATTTTATCTAATTGTTCATTAAAAACTGTTTGTAATTTACTTTTATTTTTAGATATTTTTGAACTAATAGCAAAAGCATACAAATCAGCTTTAATTCCTACATCTAAAGCTTTATCATTAAGTTTATTTTTAACATATAAAACAGCTCTTTTACTAGCTCTTCCAAGATAACATTTCTCTTTTTTAGCATTAGATACTAAATTATTAATATTAGCAAAAGGTACTGCTTTATCTATTAAGTATTGCTCATTTTCCTGTTTATTTTTTTCATAAGCTTTATCATATTCTCTATAAGCTTTTTTTAATTTTAGATTTTCTATAGCATTTTGAATTTTTAAATCAACAGTCGTATTTTCTCTAACTTTATCAAGTACTTCATTCTTAACATTAACAACAAAAGATGGCTTACTAGTTACAATACTTGACTTTATATTTTTTAAAGAATCTACTATATTATTAATTTTCTCTTTTTTATCATCAATAAAATTAGTAATATTTTCTTTTCTCTTATCCTTAATAGCTGTATTAAAGTCTTTTATTCTTTGAAGTCTAGCTTCCTCTCTCATCTTCTGTTCTAATTCATCCGCTTTTTTAATCTC
>CALVKV010000125.1 GCA_944333305.1 uncultured Bacilli bacterium | reverse complement strand
TTTTAAAAATGCCTTCATCATCCCAAGCCTTAGGTAATTTATCGTCATAAGCAATAACCTTGTGTTTGCCTGCAAACTCATCAGCTCCATCATCTTTCTTATGTACAAATTCTAGCATATCCCCATTTTGTACCTCACTATTTAAATTTGCCTCTTTAATAATATTTTTACTATCTTGAAGCGTAACTGAACCCTCATTCTTTGAAATTACACTCGCGTAACTCTTACTTATCTTCTCCTTAGTGACCTTTTTTTCTTCTTTTTTAACCTCTGTTTCTTTATTATTTAACCCCAAAACCAAAAATAAACCAAGCACGCCTAAAACTAAAGCCAAAATTATAATCTTTTTCATATACCTTTTATCCTTTCATAAACATTATACACCAATATCTAAATTAATTATTGTCGAAATTATTTTTATACTCTAAAATAATATCTTAAAAATTAATGCAATTTATGTAGATTTTAATTCTAATTTACCCAGAAATTGTCGAATTAATTTACCCACTTAATAAGAGGTAAAAAAGTATTTAAATAAAAAAGATGCATCAATTTGAAAAAGATGCATCATTTTAGTATTATATAAAATAAAAAAAGAAACGGCCAAATTTATTTCGAAAAACCCCGTTTCTTTTACCCAAAAGGTGATTATATGATAACATTAAAAACGTGTTCTGTCAAATTGTTCGATGGAAGTGAAAGAATTAATGTAAATTTAAAAACCAAAATTAAAGAATTAACCAAAATAAAAAAAGAGTATGAAGAGACAGTGAACTTTGAGTATTTAGAATGTCCAGAATGTCATACATCAAATCTAATATATTATGGCGGATATATAAGAAATATAGGTATAAATAAAGAATTCTTGAGCGTAAGAATTCAAAGAGTACAATGTAAAGATTGTAATAAAACTCATGCGATAATACCTAGTTTTATATATCCGTTTTTTCAGTGTGAGAAAAGTTATATAAATTATGTTTTGTTACTTGTAAAAGTGCGAGAGAAAAAAGAAAAGGAAATAGAAAACAGATTAGGCTTAACAAGACAATTGTTGTCAAAATGGAAACAAAGATTTAAAAGACATGAAACAAGATTAAAAACTTTTTTTGAGACATCAGAAATAAAAGAAATAATAAATGAAGTAAGAGAAGACTTTTTCGAAAGTGAATATGAGATGAAAAATGGAATAAGATATTTTCAAAAAGTACCAACATAAAAGTTTCGTTTACTTTTTCAAGATGATTATGTAGTATAGCTACCAGAAAGGAGGGAAAGTAGATGAGACGAGGAACAAGCCGATTAGATTTGTTTCGTTATGGGATAATCATGCCACTTTTAACAGGTGAAGAAAGTAATGTGAGAAAATTTTGTCATGAAGTATCAGGGAAACCTTATTACTATAAAGGAAAAGAATACTATTTTAGTGAAGAAACGATAAGAAAATGGTATTACAAGTATTTAAATGAAGGTTTTGATAACTTAAGTAGGAAAACAAGAAGTGATAAAAATACATCAAGAAAAATAAGTGAGGAAGGAATAAATTATATAGTAGATCTTAAAAGTGGATATCCAAGAATGACAACTAAAAAGATATATGAAAGGCTAAAGGAGGATAGAATGGTAAAAGAAGATGTATCGATAAATAGTTTTTATAGATATATGAAAACAAATAATTTAAAAACAAGAATAATAGCTAATAAGGAGAGAAGAAGATACGAAAAAGAATATCCAAATGATACATGGCAGGCAGATACAAGTTATGGACCATATATAAAAATTGATGGAAAGAAATACCGAACATATTTAATACAGTTTATAGATGATAATTCAAGATTAGTAGTTGGGTATGGATTTTATTTTCATGATAACGCAGTAAACGTTCAGAAAACATTTAAAAAAGCAATAGAAAAATATGGGGTTCCGAAACAAATATATTTAGATAATGGTAAGCCATATAGTAATGAACAAATAGAAATAATATGTGCGAGATTAGGAGTAAAGTTAACTCATACACATGCCTACGATCCGGCCGCTAAAGGGAAAGTAGAAAGATGTTTTAAGACAATAAAAGAAGGATGGATGTATGCGAGAGATTGGAATAAATATGGAAGTATCAAAGAATTAGAAGAAGATTATGGAAGATATTTATATGATGAATATATAAATAAAGAACATAGTGAACTAGGTGATACGCCAAATAATGTATGGCATAAAGGGATAGAAAACACTCTATATAAACAAATAGAAAAAGAACAATTAGAAGAATACTTTATGAATACAGTAAAGAGAGTAGTGACGAAAGATAGACTCGTAAGTATCAATAATAAATATTATGAGGTACCGTATAAATATGTAGGATGTAAGATAGAACTAAGATATTATACATCAAATGAAGAAGAACTATGGGTATATGAAAATAATGAAAGAAAAGAGAAATGTGAGCCATTAAATAAAAAAGATAATAGTAAGGTAAAAAGGGAGAATAATATAGATTATTCAAAACTCGTTAATAATGAAGAGGATGTGATAGAATGTTCTTAAGTTATTATGGATTAGATAAAGATTTGTTTAAAAAAGAGATAAGCAATAAAGAAGCATACGAGTCAAGGAATTATAAAGAGATGATGTCAAGACTAGAATATATAAAAGAAATAAAAGGAATAGGATTATTTATAGGGGAACATGGAATAGGAAAAACATATACCTTAAGATGTTTTAAAGAAAAAACAAATAAAGAGTTATATAAGATAATATACATATCAGTAGGGAATTTAACAGTGTTTGAGTTTTTAAATGTGATAAGTAAAGAATTAGGGTTAGATACAGGGAACTGTTATCGAAATGAGATGGAAAGTAATATACAAAGAGAGATAAAAAGAATGATAAATAATCATAAAGATATAATTTTAATCTTAGATAATGCCCAGAATTTAAGTAGAGATATGATACAAGAATTAAAATTTTTATATGATTTTGATATGGATAGTATAGATTACGTAAGTATAATAATATGTGGCAGTAGTGAAATAGAAGATGAATTAAAGAAGAAAAGATATGAACATATAAAGCAAAGAATAATATTAAAATATCAATTAAAGCCATTAACAAGAGAAGAGTGTAGAGAGTATATAGAAACAAGATTAAAACTATCTGGACAAAGTAAAATGATATATACCGAGTCAGCAATAAATGCCTTATATAATATATCGAAAGGAAATATAAGAATATTAAACAATATAATAAAGACGACATTAATAGTGGGTTATCAACAACGAAAAGAAATAATAGATGAAGAAATAATAAGAATAGCCAAAGAAGAAGTAGAAATATAGGAAGAGCTTATATTTCTTTTTTTGTTGTGGGTAAAATAATTCGAAAAAAAGCGGGTAAAATAATTCGCAAATCTACACAATTTATACATTAATTTATTGTGTTTTACCCACAAAATTTAACCCCCTAAAAGCTTGATTTTTCTGGGGGGGGGGGGGTGTACAATGAAATTGTACATAAAATAGGAGTGATGATATGCATAGAGAATATAA
>CALVKV010000124.1 GCA_944333305.1 uncultured Bacilli bacterium | reverse complement strand
ATTATGATAATATGATGTAAAATTTTCGCTGAAAATTAACTACATAATTAAGTTAAATATTTACTGAAAAATCACACAGAAGTAGAAGTTATTTTAGAAAAGATTGACAAAACATGAGATATTTTCTAAAATAAGAGTGTAAAGGGATTGGTGATTTAGATGTATCAGAATAAAATTACATTAACACCACAAGAAATATTAGAAAAAGATTTTAAGATTGATACAAGAGGGTATCGTCTTAAAGAAGTTGATCAATTTCTTGATGTTATTATTGGTGATTATGAACAATTTTTTACAATTATTGATAGCTTAGAAAAAGAGAAAGCTGAATTATTAAGAGAAATTATGGCTTTAAAGCAAGACTTAAGAAATGCTAAGATGAATGTAGAAATTGTTAGAAAGAACACTGATACAGCCGAAGTTAGTAATCTTGATATTTTAAGGCGCCTTAGTCAGCTTGAAAAAGACGTTTACGGAAAAGAAGATTAATATTTTAGGCAAGTGCTGGGATTAATGTCCTAGAGGAAAGTCCATGCTCGCACAGTCTGCGATGATTGTAGTGTTCGTGCTTAAGGAAAAAATAACTTAAGGTAGTATGGTTTTACTATACTAACGGCTTAGTCTTTACCTAAGGATTTTCTATGGCAAAGACTTATAAAGTGCCACAGTGACGATTTTTTAGGAAACTAGAAAGTGAAACGCGGTAAACCCCACGAGTGAGAAACCCAAATTATGGTAGGGGAGCTTTAAAAAGAGAAATGAATCTTTTTAAGGACTAGTAATAGTAGATAAATACTTGTCACCTAGAAATAGGTACAGAACATGGCTTATTAAATATTAATTATTAATGAATGGAGAGTTACGGCTATTATGAAAGAACTAGGGTTTTATCTTCAAGATACAAGACGAAGTAACGGTGTTAGTTTAGAAGAGGCTGCTGCTGATTTAAATGTTGATGTTTCTTATCTTGAGAATATAGAAAGTGCTAATGTAAGAGCTTTTAAAGATGTGTATTATATGAGAGAGTTAGTTAAAGAATATGCTAAATATTTAGGGCTTTCTTCTCTTAAAATACAGGATGAATTTAATGATTTTTTGTTTGAACATACTTCGAAAATTTCCCTTGATGATATTATGAATGCAAAGAAGAAAAAAGAAGAAGAGGAAAAACAAGAAAAAACTAAAAGAATTCAGTCCCCTTATACAAAAGAATATAAAAGAAAAATAAAAAAATTACCCTTTGTATTAGCAGGAATTATTTTTTTACTTGCTATTATTATATCAATAATAGTTATTAAGACTGTAAATAGGGAACCTGCTGTTACTAGTGAATTGAAAGGATCAGAAGTTTATTATGAATACGCCTACTAAATTAACTTTTTTAAGAATTATTTTAACAATTGTAATGATTATAATTTTGATTTTTCCATTTTATCTTGTAGGATTTAGTTTTCCACAGATTGAAATCGGTGGTATTTATATAAAAACAGAATATATAATTGCTGGAGTTATCTTTATAATTGCAAGTTTAACTGATTTCTTAGATGGGCATTTAGCAAGAAAGAATAATCAAGTTACAGATTTAGGAAAAATGTTAGATGCTATAGCTGATAAAGTATTAGTTAATAGTGCTTTAATTATATTAGCTTACAAGGGTTTTATTCCTGTAGCGATACCAGTAATTATTATATTTAGAGATACTATTGTTGATGCTATTAAAATGCAAGCTTCTAGTAAAGGTAAAGTAGTTGCAGCGATTAAGTCTGGAAAGATTAAGACAGCTTCAATGATGGTGGGATTGGTTTTGGTATTCTTTTATAATTTACCATTTGAACTTTGGAATATTAGGGTGGCAGACTTTTTAGTGTATTTTGCAACAATTATGTCTATTGTTTCAATGATAGAGTATTTCAATCTTAATAAGAAGCTTATTTTAGAACCGAAAGAAGATTAATTTTGGTTCTTTTTTTATAGCAAATTTTAATTTTTGTTAGAGCAATTTAGAAAATTGAAAGCACTTTTATTTTGATTACCGGATTATCGCAAACTTTTGTTCGAAAAAAGCTTGACATTTTAAATTTAACTTTATAAAATGGTATTGTGATTAATTAATGCAAGGAGGAAGTTATGAGTAAAGTAACTAATAAGGTTAATAAAGATAAAAATTTAGAGGCGGTATTAGCTGATATAGAAAAGCAATTTGGTAAAGGTGCTGTTATGAGATTGGGAGATAATCCTCATATGAAAATGGATGTAGTTTCTAGTGGTTGTTTAAGTCTTGATATTGCTCTTGGAATAGGTGGTTATCCTAAAGGAAGAATTATTGAAATTTATGGACCTGAATCTAGTGGTAAAACTACTTTTGCTTTGCAAGCGATTGCAGAAGTTCAGAAGACTGGGGGACGAGCGGCTTTTATAGATGCTGAACATGCTCTTGATCCTGTTTATGCTAAAAGATTAGGTGTTAATACTAATGAGTTAATCTTATCACAACCTGATACTGGTGAGCAGGCTCTTGAAATATGTGAAGCTTTGGTTAGAAGTGAAGCAGTTAATATTATTGTAATTGACTCTGTGGCAGCACTTGTTCCACAAGCAGAGATTGATGGTGAGATGGGAGACTCTCATGTGGGATTACAAGCTAGACTTATGTCACAGGCTTTACGTAAGTTATCTGGTACTATTAATAAGACTAATACAATTGCTATTTTTATTAATCAGTTAAGAGAAAAAGTAGGAGTTATGTTTGGTAATCCAGAAACTACTCCTGGTGGTAGAGCTTTAAAATTTTATTCTACTATTAGACTTGATATTAGACGTAATGAGCAGTTAAAAGTTGGGGATAAAGTTATGGGTAATAAGACGACTGTTAAGGTTGTAAAAAATAAAGTTGCTCCACCTTTTAAAACTGCTGTTGTTGATATTATGTATGGTGAAGGTATTTCTCGTGAAGGAGAAATTATTGATTTAGGTAGTGAAGCAGGAATTATAGAAAAAACAGGGGCATGGTATTCTTATAATGGAGAAAAACTTGGTCAAGGTAAAGAGAATGTTAAATTATTACTTAAAGATAAACCTGAACTTAGAGATGAAATAGAAGCAAAAGTAAGAGAGTTTTATGGAATTAGTTTAGATAAAAATAATGAATAAAGAAGTCATGATATGACTTCTTTTTAAAGTGTTACTTTTTCTTCTTCGTTAGTAGTTAAAGTTAATAGATCACCTGGTGTACAGTTTAATAATGTGCATATTTCTTCAATATATTTAAAAGAAATAGAAGTTGTTTCTCCTCTTATAATTCTATTTAAGTTTCTTGAAGTTATATTCATTCTTTGACATAACCAATATTTACTTTGGTTGTTTTTCCTTAGTAATTCTACTATATTTACTTTTATCATCTAAATCATCCAATCTGTTAATTAGATTTTATAGAAAAAGATGATTATAGATAAGATACTTGCGTTACCCATAGATGCGATTGTTGTTTCTTACTGTGATTAATTAGTGAAAATGTCTCAAAGTTAAAGATAGAAAATTAGTGAAAATGTCTCAATATAAAAGTTAGATT
>CALVKV010000123.1 GCA_944333305.1 uncultured Bacilli bacterium | reverse complement strand
AGTGAATCTGTGGATAACACATTTTCACTTTTTCTTTGTCAAGTTTTATTTTTACCTAAACTCAAAATTTTTAATTTAAGTCACTCCTTTTAACTGTTTCTATATCTTGGCCATCTACCCTAAAACTAATAGTATTTACAGAGTAATTAGCAAAGGCTGAATAGCTTAATATATAGAGAACTTCTTCCTTTATTTTACTATTACTATCAAATAAGGCATTATTAAAATTTAAAATTAATAAATCATCATCTACTAACTCTTTATCAATTAACCTGGTATTTTCATTTAAAATACTTTTCAAATTATCTTCATATATATAACTAGTTGTTAGTTCTTCGACAATTATATTAATTTTATCTTTATTATCGTTATTATTTAGATACTTAGTAACTGGAACATAATAAATATCATCATTTATATCTTCACCATAATATATTACAACTTTTGTAATATTATCTAGAGTATTATAAGTATACTCATTGTTTATGCCAATCTCTCTTGTAAGTGGTTGAATTAGTTTCTTATCACTATTTGGATATGTTTCTAAAGGAGTAGATTCTACTGTAATATTTACCTTATTTATATCATCTATTTCGGTTATAGAAAAAACAATCGCTTCTATTAATTTGGTAGATAAATCTTCGTCAACTTTTAATAATTCTTTAGAAAAATCAAGGGTAACTGAATCACTTTCTATATTAATACTGTTTAACTTAGTCTTTTTTGGTATTATACTTTCTAAATTATCTGGGAATTTACTTTCGTCACTTATTGTTAAATTATTAATAATACTTTTAATATTATCTTCAATCTTTTCATTATCAAGTAAAACTTTAGTCTTAACTAAGTAATTATTTTCATCTAACAAATAAATAGAAGAATTAGCAAGATCTGTTATATATTCAAATTCTAAATTAGTTTCTAATGTTTTTTCTGTTAGTGGTATTAGATAAATAGTCATAATTATAAAAAGACTCATCGTTGTAATAAATATTTTTCTTAAAGCTTTTTTTCTTAGCATAAAATCACCTACTAAAAATAAAACAAGTTTTGTTTGTACCTTGTCGTTACCTCCAAGGTTTCCTACTTCATAGATAGAGTAACCTCACATCTTTATAGGCTTAAATTCCTTAAAACTCTACCATACTAATTTACTTTTCTGTTTAATTATATTTTATCTAAAACATTATTATGCTAAAATAACTAAATTATAATGTAACTTTAATTCTTCTAATAATATATTTAAACTTGCATTTATATCTCTATCATTATGTACCCCACACAGCATGGACAATCATATTCTCTTACACTTAAATCTTTTAATTCTTCATTTTTATAGCCATATGTTAAACATATCTGACTACTTGGATAATATATTTATTCTAGAACATAAGAAATAAAATAAATTTTATTTCGCCCTTGTCGTTACCCCCAAGGATTCCTACTTCATAGGTAAGGCATCCCTTATTCTCCATAGGCTTAAATTCCGATAGTCGCTACCGTACTCGAGTATTATTTATTCTTATTAAACTTTATTTTATCTAAAACATTATCTATGCTAAACTAACTAAATCATAGTGTAACTTTAAGCCTTCTAATAATATATTTAAACTTGCATTTATATCTCTATCATTATGTGATCCACATTCTGGACAATCATACTCTCTTATACTTAAATCTTTTAATTCTTGATTTTTATAGTCACAATGACTACATATCTGGCTACTTGGATAATATGTATTAATTTTATAATAAAATTTTCCCTTTATCTTACATTTCCACTCTATTAGAGAACGTAATGTACTAACACATGCATCTGATAGACTTTTATTAAATGCTTTTCTCTTATCTTTAAACATATCTTTTACTAATAAACTCTCTGTTACTATTATATCATGTCCATCCACTATTTCATTTGCTATATAGTTTAAATAATGTTTTCTATAATTTTTAATTTTAGCATATACTCTCGCTATTTTTATTTTTGTCTTTAAATAATTCTTACTACCTTTAGCTTGTCTTGATAATTTCCTTTGTAATCTTTTTAATCTCTTTTCATATTTCAATAATATTTTTTCATTAACATATTTTACTCCATCACTTGTTACTACTAAATCTTTTATTCCTAAATCTATTCCTACTATTGTAGTAGGTATTATCTTTTCTACTAATAAATCTTCTTCTACTAATACACTGACATAATATTTATCTGTTGTTTCTTTTATTATAGTAGCATTTATTATTTTCCCTTCTATTTTATCTTTATTTCTATATCCCCTTATTTTTATCTTACCTAGTTTAGGTAATTTTATATATTTAGTTAATAGATCTATTTCTATATTGCTATACTCTTTACCTTTATAGGTACTTCTTATGCAACTAGTTCTATAAGATTGGCTTGCAAACTTGCTCTTAAACCTTGGGTAACCACTTCTCTTAAAGAAAAAGTTCTTATATCCATCTTCTAAATCAAATATAGAACTTCTTAAAGCACATGAATCCACTTCTTTAAGATATTCATGTTCTTTTTCTAATTCTTTTAAATCTTTACATAGATCAAATGATTTCTGTACTCCATTTTCTTTTTGATAATTTAAATAATAGTTATAAACAAAACGACTACATCCAAAAGTTTTATTAATTAATTTCTTTTGTTCATCATTTGGATACAATCTAAATTTATATGCTTTATACATTCTCATATTACGAACCCTCTTTCTTGTAACTTAAGTGTATCATATAGAAAATATGTTCGTCAATATAAATTTCGATTTTTTTAAAAATAAAAACGCACTTTCCTTATATATAAAAAAAGTACTTGTTTAGTACTTTTTATAAAGCAATTTCATTCAATTTTAATAGTTCTATAACAGCATTAGCTCTTCCTTTAACACCGAGCTTTTGCATAACATTTGATATATGATTTCTAACTGTTTTTTCACTTATTTTTAAAGACTCTGCTATTTCTTTAGTAGTAAGGCCATTTACTAAAAGTTCAAAGACTTCTTTTTCTCTTGTTGTTAGTATTCCTCTCATAATTATCCCCTTTCCATAATTCTTGAAGCTTTCAATAGTAGTTTATGAAAAAAGGAATATTTGTTGTAGATAAAAGAACTAGTTTCCTTCAAATTTAACTGTTATAGTTTTTTTAGTATCATATTCTCCTTGAATAGTTCTCATGATGTTATTGGCAAGAGTAACATCATGCTTTTTCTTAGCAGCTACTACAGTAATAGTGTTATTATCTATTTTAACAAAACTATCAATTTTATGTTCTTCTTTTATTAATTTTTCTAATTTTTCTTCTTCTCCTTCTATTACAGATAGATATTTTAATTGTTCATAAGCATTATTTTTTTCATCAGTAGTAGATTCTTCATTAGTCATTGTTGTTTTTAGTTCTTCTTTTTCTTTATCGCGTTCTTCATCTAAACTCACTCTTAAAGCAGTTAGACTGTCAGCTTCACCTACATCTACATCGCTAATAGTATCTTGGTCTTCTGTATCAGTACTTTCTTTTTGTTCTTCTTGGTTAGTAGAATTACTAGCGATAAGTAAGTCATTAGGCATAGTTATATAATAAACACTAAGAACTAATATAAGACTAAAAAGAGTTAAAAACCATAAATT